>JBHJIY010000084.1:0-20053 GCA_050042985.1 Phormidesmis sp.
GCTAGTTGAGAAGGGGCAGGTAGTGGCAACTCTCGACGAGACCTCGACCGAAGCGCAGATTGAGGCGAATAAGGATATTGCGGATCGGCTAAATGCAGAGACAAACTTCTATCGGGGACAGCTGGCAGGGGCAGGTGATGCGCCAGCGCCTGAGGGCGTTTCTGCGGATCTAGTTCAGCGGGGGCGCGAGCGCACTGAGCTACTGGAGAGCAACCAGCTATACCGGGCTCAAATCAACGGCGACACCTCAGGGCTATCGGGTGAGCAGCTCGACCGATTTAGAACGGCAGAGTCTCGATTGGGGGCGCAGCAAGGCATCAACCGCTTGCAGACCGATCAGCTCAGAGAGCAGCTCAGCCAAACCCGTATTCAGCTGACAAACGCCGAGAGTGAGCTGGCGACCAACGAAGATATTTTGGGTCGACTAAAAGTGCTCAATGAAGAGGGCGCGGTGGCAGAGCTAAACTATTTGCAGCAGCAGCAAGAGGTGAGCAATGCCCAGGCTGAGGTGAACACACTAAAGCAAGAGATTGAACGGCTGAATTTTCAAATCTCTCAGGCGCAGCAGGAAGTGGGGCGCACATCTTTTGAGGCGACAGAATTGCTGCAAGATCGCATCTCAGTGAATAATCAGCGGGTTGCGGATATTGATAGCCAGCTTACCCAGCGTATTTTGGAAAATGAGCGGCAGCTGGCTGAGCTGGCGAGCCAAAGGGCACAGCTGGAGCAAAGCATTCGGTATCAGGAGCTGACTGCGCCAGTGGCGGGTACCGTGTTTAACCTAAAGGCCAACCGGCCCGGCTATGTGGCCAACTCTACCGAGCCTATGATGGAGATTGTGCCGCAGGATGCTTTAGTGGCACGGGTGTTTATTTCCAACGCAGACATTGGTTTTGTGAAGATTGGGCAGAAGGTAGACGTGCGTATCGATGCCTACTCCTTTAGTGAGTTTGGCGATGTGGAAGGTACGCTCAAAAGTATCGCTACCGATGCTTTGCCACCGGACCAGGAATTTCCTTACTATCGCTTTCCCGCAGAAGTGGAGCTAGATTCGCAGGAATTTGTGGCGGATGGCGTAGCGCTGGGCCTGCGCTCTGGTATGTCGCTGAATGCGAACATCAAGCTGCGCAAGCGACGAGTGATTACGTTCTTGACTGACCTGTTTAAGCGAAAAGCGGATGCGGTGACGTCTGGAGGTTAGTGGGGATTGCTCCCTCTCTCTACAGAAAATGCGATAGCTGCATGAAAAACATGCAGCTATCGCATTTTCTGTGTATTTTTGTTTCAAACGGTAAAGTTAGCTACATCTACTCACTTTGAGAGTTGCGACAGTGTAGAAGTTGCAACTCTCTTTGCTATTTATGAATTACTTAGCCTCTTTGCTCTTGCCTGCTGCGTTGGGTCTGGTTGCCGGTATGGCGCATGGAGTGGCTTCTCATGTGATGGATTTGCCGATGTCATTGAGTGAGCAGATGGTAGCGCCTTTGGTAGAGTCTGATCCTTGGGGTCTATAGGCTGATCGACTTTAGAGTGCGAACTAGGTTTTTTGTTTGGGATAGTAATATTTAGTCAAGAAATATAAATGGTATCGGTTGCTACCAAATTTATTTGAGACGATGGGTTGTGTGGTAATTACACGTAAGGAACCGTCTCTCTATGACTTATAACTCTTCGACTCATGCTGGTGGGATGTCTCAGACTACTGGGCTTGACCGGGCGATCGCAGGCGTACTGGTAGCGGGCGTTACCTTTGTCTTGGGTTATACTGGTGTTCGTGCTAGCTTAGCGGCCTCTGCTCCCCAAACGTCTGTTGCTGCCGATAGCGATGTGACTGTTGTCATCCCTCACGAAGGTGCACTGTGGTCGGATGTCAGCACTAGCTTCTAAAGAGTGCTTCGAGCCTTGAAGTTAATCTGCAACAAAAAGAACAACGAAGTCTGCTGTTAGTGAACTTCGTTGTTCTTTTTGTTTAGTCTTTTGCAGTTCCTGATGCAATCTGTTGAAGCTGCTCTTATTTTTTGGAAACAGCAGGGGAATTGGTCAGATACCATCGCCAAGGAATATCTCCCCCTCTAGAAAGACCAATGCGAGTTGTTTGTGTTATCTCCAATTGTCTAGGGGTGGCAGACGCTTCTATCCAAATGCCAGATGTTGGCGCTATGACAACGCCTTTTAATGTTTCATCTATTTTGAGTTCACGACAAAGTTTTCCAGGGCCAGCAGCAACTTTTTCTAGCGAGTCTGGCTTTTTCTTAGGCACGTGCCAGCTGGGTAACTTTTCCATCTGAACCGCGCGGATCAAAATTGTGCTAGCAAAGCCATCGCGATCGGTAACGATGTTGAAGCAGTGGTACTGGCGATAGATGCGGTAAACGTAGGCAAACCCAGCTGGCCCAAAGACCACCGCGTTACGTTTGGTTTTGGTTTGGTACTGATGCATTGCTGGATCGCCCGCTTCGTAGGCTTCGGTCTCAACGATTTGGCAGCGAATAATCTCATCATCTATCCGTCGGACTAAAGTGTGACCGAGTAAATCTATCGCAACTTCTGTCGACCGGCGGTTGAACCAATCTGCGGTGATAGGGTTTGAAATGGCGAACGCTCCTCTGTTTGCTTAATCCAATGGTGAATATTTGGTTTTGTATGGCTAGCTATGTAACTAAGTGTAAATAAGATGAGAGACTAGGATGAGTTGCTCTGCTAGAGGCTCTCTACCTATGTCCCGAGCTTACAAAATTACCAACCGCATTCATTTTAGAAATATTCGCGGCGATTTATTCGGCGGATTGACGGCGGCGGTAATTGCCCTCCCGATGGCGCTTGCTTTCGGATACGCAGCCAATCCGCTCCATCCCGAATCAGGGCTCTACGGGGCGATTATTGTTGGCTTCTTTGCAGCGCTGTTTGGCGGTACACCTACGCTAATTTCTGAACCTACTGGCCCGATGACGGTAGTTATCACGGGTGTGATTGCGACTTTGGTCGCGGCAGAAGGGCCAGAAACGGGTTTGGCGATGGCCTTTACGGTTGTCATGATGGCCGGTATTTTTCAAATCATTATTGGTGCGCTGAATCTAGGGCGATACGTCACGCTCATGCCATACAACGTGGTGTCGGGCTTTATGTCTGGTATTGGTATTATTCTGATTATTTTGCAGATTGAGCCAACGCTGGGGGTGAGTGATCCAGACATAGGCGGTGTGCTAGGAACGCTGCGATCACTGCCAACTTTAATTGCGAATATTCAGCCGAGCGAAACAATACTCGCGCTATTGACGGTTGTGATTATTGTTTTCTTTCCCAAAGGCCTACGCAAATTTGCGCCACCACAGCTGGTGGCCATGATTATCGGTACGGTGCTGTCGCTGACACTGTTTGGCAATGTTGGCACGATTGAGCGAATTGGTGAAGTTTCCCTCGGCATTCCTCAGTTAACTATGCCTACCTTTTCTGCTCCTCAGCTTCAAATCATGCTGGTGGATGCCGGCGTGCTAGGGATGCTAGGCAGTATTGATGCCCTGCTCACATCGGTTGTTGCCGATAGCTTGACCCGCACAGAGCACGACTCGAACAAGGAGCTGGTTGGCCAGGGTATTGCTAACATCATGTCTGGCTTATTTGGCGGGTTGCCTGGGGCCGGGGCCACTATGGGGACGGTGGTGAACATCAAGGCGGGCGGCAAAACAGCGCTTTCAGGATTGGCCAGAGCAGTTATTTTACTCGTTGTTGTGCTGGGGGCTAGCCGACTGACTCAGCATATTCCGCTGGCGGTGCTAGCAGGCATCATCATCAAGGTGGGCATAGACATCATTGACTGGGGTTTTTTGAAGCGGGCTCACTACATTTCGCGCAAGTCAGCGGCGATTATGTACGGTGTGATTTTCTTGACGGTGTTTGTTGACCTGGTAATTGCGGTGGGTATTGGTGTGTTTGTGGCCAATATGCTGACGATTGAGAAGCTGAGTAAGCTGCGCGCAGACAAGGGCGTGACGGCGATTACCGATGACGATGACACGATTGATTTGACGGAAGAGGAGAAGGTTTTGCTAGAGCAGGGCAATGACCAGATTTTGCTCTTTAGCCTGAAGGGACCGATGATTTTTGGGGTGGCAAAGGCGATCGCACGTCAGCGCGAAGCGGTACAAAACTGCAAGGCTTTCATCCTAGACATCAGCGAAGTCCCTCACCTGGGCGTAACGACATCTTTGTCGCTAGAGAATGCAATTCAAGAAGCGGTAGATGGCGATAGGGTGGTATACATTGTGGGTGCTACTGGGCAAACCTATAAGCGCCTAACCCGTTTGGGACTGCTCGATATTGTGCCAGCTGAACGCTTCATTACAGATAGAACGGTCGCGCTTAAGCAGGCTTTGGCCGCAGTTACTCGGCAAGATGGAAAGCCTGTTGAGCGCGCGCAGCCATCGACGATTTGACTCGGGTTTATCTGAGATATTGGCCTATTGTCTATGGTTCTAGGACAGTCTGATGGATAAACTCAAGTTTGCTCTTGGGCCATACGAAGTGCTGGCGTCTATCATTGGCGGCTCGCCTTTAGTTTTAGCTATCTTTTTGCTCTACAATCCGTCGGGTAGTCTTCAAAATACGTTTCTCAACATCAAAGATGAGCTTTCGTTGACGTTTGTGTTTTTAACGGGGTTTTGCAGCTACATATTAGGTGGAACCATACAGGGAATCACTTGGAAGTACTTTTTGCTGCTATGTAGAGTTTTTCGTCAAGACTATAGATATTTCGGGAATATGATAGGGGTAAGAGATACTGCGATCGCACAAATGCCTGAACCAGTAGCTGTCAAAACGCTAGATTTTGAAGACAAGCTGGTTCTGAGCCTTTATCGAACAACGACGCTGTTCGATAAACCAGTAAGAAACACTATCGCCAAGCCACTACTTTCAGGCTCTGGTTATAGACTGTGAGGGTGTTCTGACAGTCAAGACCGATCTACCACTGGTGCGTAAGTGCCCGTATCTGAGCCTGGTTCTGGGGTCAAGCGAATAAACCATTGGTGAAGGGTTTTCCCTATCCCGCTTAGGAGAATGAATAATCCGCTTTTCCCAGGCAGAGCACACCCTATCTGTTGTCTTTGGGAGAGTGACATGACAACCTCTAAAACATCCAAAGTGAACCTGCCAACGATTCACCCCAATGCTGCGGGTATCGATATCGGCGCTAATCGACATTGGGTGAGTGTGCCACCGGGCCGAGTTCCTGAGAATGTTCGCAGTTTTGGTTGCTTTACGGCTGACTTGTATGCATTATCGGCTTGGTTGAAGCAGTGCCAGATTGAAACCGTCGCGATGGAATCTACCGGAGTGTATTGGATTCCATTGTTTCAAATTCTAGAAACCCAGGGCCTTGAGGTCAATCTGGTCAATGCCCATCACGTCAAAACAGTACCGGGACGCAAAAGTGATGTGCTCGACTGCCAATGGTTACAGCAATTGCACAGTTATGGTTTGCTCTCCGGTTCATTTCGGCCAGAAGACCAGATCTGCGTTTTGCGCAGCTACATGCGGCAACGGGATAACCTGATCAAAAGTGCCAGCACTCACGTGCTTCGGATGCAGAAGGCTTTGACTGAGATGAACGTGCAGCTACACCGGGTCATTAGCGATATTACCGGCACGACTGGGATACGAATTCTGCGGGCGATTGTTGCTGGAGAGCGGAATCCCAAAGTGCTAGCAGCGATGAAAGATAGACGAATTAAAGCGTCAACTGACGACATTGCTGCCGCCTTAACGGGTGACTATCGGGCCGAACAGTTATTTATCTTGCAGCAGGAACTACAGCTCTACGAAATCTATCAACAGCAAATGGCGGCCTGTGATGTTGAGATTGAACGGCATCTGAATGACTTTCCTGACCAAGTAGATCCCAACACTGATCCGCCACCCAAACCTAAGCGACGGGGGAAGAAACAGCCTGGTAATGCCCCTGACTTTGATTTACGGACGCATCTATACCGCATTACTGGCGTAGACTTGACTCAGATTGCTGGGTTGGGAACCCTCTCTGTTTTGGTCATCCTTTCAGAAGTCGGGCTGGACGCTTCTCAGTTCCCAACCGTTAAGCACTTCGTCTCCTGGCTGGGACTTTGTCCTGGTAGCCGCATTACCGGCGGCAAGGTCAAAAGTTCTAAAACCCGCAGAGTTGTTAATCGTGCCGCTAATGCTTTCCGCATGGCCGCCCAAGCGCTTTCTCGAAGTCAATCGGTACTAGGGGCTTTTTATCGGCGAATGAAGGCTCGCTTAGGCGGACCGAAAGCCATCACCGCGACTGCTCACAAAATCGCTCGTATCTTCTACCATGTCTGGTCAAAGGGAGACACTTATGTTGATCTTGGTGTCGATGCTTATGAGCAAAAGTATCAAGAGCGGATGCTGAACCAGTTACACCGAAAAGCCCAGTCACTAGGCTTTGACCTCGTACCTAAACCTGATATTGCTGAGTGTGTTTCTTAGGAGGTTACGCGAAAAGATAGGGATTCCTGAGAAACAGCGCTGGATGAATGCCAGGCTGTCTGCTTACTTGAAGGCTTATGGTAGCGAAGCTGTTGCGACATCAGAGTCGTACTTAGCAAGCCATATCATGCATAGAAACTTGTCCTTTGGGTTTCTGCTACTCCCGGTTGCCATACTGGTTAACTTTCTTCAAAGCGGTTTTTCCTTTGAGAGAATACTGCTTGTACTTTTGTTTTTGTTCCTTTCTTATGTGTCATTCTTTCGGTCTTTATCATTCAAGAAATGGCAGAACAGAGAGCTGTTGCTAGGCTTCTATTTTTCTACCGAGAAAAGTGCGCAAGATGCCGACGTGTAGAACTGTTCTAGGGTATTGATACTGTTCCTACGTGTAGGCTTTCACAAAGCCGCTAAGCCGTTCTAAGCCGCGTTCTATAGTGTCTAAGTCGGTGGCATAGGAGATGCGCAGGGTGCCTTCTGCGCCGAAGGCGACGCCTGGGATGGTGGCGACATGCTTTTCGTCTAGGAGCTTTTGGCAGAAGGTAACGGAGTCTAGCCCGACCTTAGAAATATCTACCAAGATGTAGAACGCGCCTTTGGGCTTGACGCAGCTGAGTCCGTCGATGTTGCGAATCATATCTAGGATGGCGAGGCGTCTTTTGGTGAAGGCTGCTCGCATGATGGCCAGATCGTCTGTGGGGCCAGTGAGGGCAGCGATCGCACCATACTGCGCAAACGTACACACATTAGACGTACTGTGACTTTGCAGCGTATTTACTGCCTTAATAATTGGCGCTGGCGCGGCCAAATATCCCAATCGCCAGCCGGTCATAGCATAGGCCTTGGCAAAGCCATTACTGACAATTGTGCGCTCAAATATTGCTTCGTTTAGGCTGCCGATGCTGATGTGCTGCGCGCCATCGTACAGAATCTTTTCGTAAATTTCGTCGGCCACTACCCAGATATCGGCTTCTACGATTACCTGTGCGATCGCCTCTAGCTCTTCTGGTGTGTACACCATACCCGTTGGGTTCGACGGCGAGTTCAGCACAAACAAGCGGGTGCTAGGCGTGATAGCCTGGCGAAGCTGCTCAGCGGTGATTTTGTAGGTCGATTCTGCCGTGGTGTTTACGATGACGGGCGTGCCGCCTGCTAGCTTTACCATTTCTGGGTAGCTCACCCAGTAGGGCGCTGGGATAATCACCTCGTCGCCCGGCTCAATGAGGGCCATCATCAGATCGTATAGCGAGTGCTTCCCGCCGTTGGTCACCATGATGTTGTTGGCGGTGTAGGTTAGCTGGTTGTCTTGCTGAAGCTTGTGGGCGATCGCTTCTTTTAGTGCTGGCTCTCCAGAGGCAGGACCATATCGTGTTTTTCCTGTATCGATCGCTGTTTTTGCCGCTTCGCAAATATGCTTTGGCGTATCAAAATCAGGCTCCCCAGCGCTGAAGCTACAGACGTCTAACCCGTCTTTTTTCATGGCCTTGGCTTTAGCCGAAATGGCCAACGTCATAGACGGGGTGACTCTTGTAATGCGGGAAGCGAGCTTCATGGGCGGTGCGCAGGTACCATGCCTGCATCGGTGGCTAAAGAAACGGTCAATACAATACCGTAGATCGATTTTGAAGTTTCGCGATCGCTAAATCGCTAGATAAGTCAAATTTTTCAGATATTTTCATATCCCTTAGCTTTTTCTCGCTTGAAAATTTCCATCTGGATATCCCCAGGCTGTTCACAGAAAGCTCGGTAGATAGGCTCTATTGATGGTATTCAATAGTGATGTTTGGGTGCTACGGCGGTGAATCTTAGCGAGCTGTGGTGACGCTAGGTAAGACTTGAGTCATCGTAAACATTGGGCATGCAAATATCGGGCAAAAGTCCGCTAGGAATTTTGATAGTAAATGTCGTTCCCTTATCTTCGCTAGTGCTAAAAGTAAGGCTCCCTTTGTGATCTTGCGCGACGATAGTACGCGCAATGGTTAGCCCTAGTCCTGTTCCTTGCCCAACAGGTTTGGTCGTGAAAAATTGATCGAAAATCTTTGACTGTGCTGCCTTTGGAATACCAACACCGCTGTCGGTGATATGAATAACGGCTTGGCCGTCGATTAAATCTGTTGAAATTTTCAGGGTGGGTGAGTCAAAAGCCGAAGGCAGGCGTGACTGTGCCATATGCTTGTCATCGATAGCATCAATGGCATTGACAATCAGGTTTAAGAACACTTGACTGAGCCTGCTGGGATAACAGTCAACAGAACCGTTCAACCGATAATCCTTCACAACTTCAATATCTGTTCTGTAGTCGTTGGCTCTAAAGCGACTGTTGAGCACGGTGAGCGTACTGTCAATTCCCTCATGTATGTCGATGGATTTATACTCCGCTTCATCTAGCCGAGAGAATGTCCTGAGCGATTCAACAATCTTTTGAATGCGATCTGCGCCGATTGTCATCGATCGAAGCAGCCTGATAAAGTCTTGTCGAATAAAGTCGATATCAATTTCTTTGGCATAGGCACAGGCCGCTGGAGATACAGAAGAATGCGCCTCGTGTAGCTCAATGAGCTTAAGCAAAGACTGTGCGTATTCTTCAGCAGGGGCTATATTTCCCTGGATATAGCTAATAGGATTGGTGAGTTCGTGAGCGACCCCTGCGACCAGCTGGCCTAGCGCGGCCATTTTCTCTTCTTGTACGAGGCGTGCTTGCGCCTGTCGCAGCTCTAGATGGACTTTGATTCTTGCTAAGGTCTCTTCACACTCAATCGGTTTGGTAATGTAGTCTACCGCGCCGAGGCTCAACCCTTTTACTTTGTTGATACTGTCGGTGAGCGCGGTCATAAATAAGACGGGAATATCGCGCGTTTGAGGATCTTGTTTGAGGCGGCGGCAGGTCTCAAATCCGTCAATACCCGGCATCATCACATCTAAAAGGATAAGGTCGGGAGAGGTTCTATGGATTCTTTTCAGGGCCTTTTCGCCGCTTTTTGCGATCGCAATTCGATAGTTACAGTCACAGAGAAAACGACACAGCACTCTAATGTTATTCGGATTATCGTCAACTACGAGAATCTTACTGCGCTCGGCGGAGATGTCTTGAGGTGGTGCTGTGATAGGACTGGGTGGTGCAGGATTAAACATCGTTAGCGACTAGGTCGTCGGGAGAAGTCATCAGAGGCTGGAGCGAACTGTGGGGCTTAAGCGGTGAATTGAGTACTGAATTGAATGAGGGATATTAACTTGAGTTTTCCCACTTTGCTTAAGACTCGCTAGCTATAGCCTAGGGAAACAGTAAAGCCTACCTAAACTGTATCTATAGAGACATGCTGGGCAGGGATGTTTTAGGAATAAGAGCGCTGCCGTTGCCAATCTCACTCTGCTGGGCACTGTAAAACCAAGCTAATTAATTTGGTATTGCACTTTCTCAATCAAGACGTTGCGATTCAGATACTGAGTAAATGACGGCTTGAGGTTGACCTGGCAATGTACGATACCGAAAAGGATAGGTGCAAAGACGATAGCAATATCCAGTGGTTTTCTATTGCTAATCAGCTGCGCTGGGGGCCAGCGGCCTTGGCGGCGATAGGGCTATTTACCACCGCTAGTATTTTGATCTCTGCTGCGCTGCAAATGCAGCTAAAGCAGTATGACCAGCTCCAAAAAGGCAGAGCGCAGGCCATTGCCGCTGAGATCGACATCCATGCCCAAGATTTTCAGCGTAGCTTGAGCTATCTTGCTAACATGCGTGGTCTCGCTGAACTACCGCTGGAAACACAGCAGACATTGCTAGATAATTTGCTGCGCCATAACGATGACTATGAGTCGCTAATATTACTCGATAGCAAAGGAGATGTTGTCGTTTATAGTTCTGTTGAAGGCGAGCAGCCAACAGGAAACTTCTCACAAGATCTGTCGTTTTCGGTGCCGTTTACAACGCAAGTTCTCTCTGTGAGCCCAGTGGTTCCGGTTCAAGGGACGAATGCACTGAATATGACAATGGCTGCTCCAACCTACGATCGGGAAGCGCAAGTTAATGGGGTATTGCTAGCTAGGCTCAAGCTAACGTTTTTGTCGGCTGCTATATCGCAAACCCAAGTAGGGCAAACGGGCTACGCTTACGTAATCGATCCTCGTCATGTTCTTGCAATCAGTCAACCCGCGTCTTTAGGTGACAATACCGGAACAGAAAGCGACAATACCAGCATAGACATTGAACGCGATCGCACCTTTATTCAGACACTTCGATCAGCAGACTCCACCGTACTGTTGCACCACCGAGGGCTGCATGGTCAAAAGGTAATCGGTGCAGTTGCTCCCATTCGCAGTGTAGATTGGCATGTGGTAGTAGAGCTACCTCTCTCGGAAGCCTACGGCCCAATTTATTTGCTAATACTAGAGGCTTTAACGGCTTCAGTTATTGTTATTTTGCTAGCAGCTATTGTTGGTTTGGCCATATCGCGGCGCATTATTTTGCCGCTGAGGCAGCTGACGCATGTGGCCACTCAAATGAGTGAGGGCCAGTTTGATGCTCGTGCGGAAGCCCAATTTAATAATGAGCTAGGCATATTGATTGAAGCTTTTAACTACATGGCCGCGCAGGTACGCAGGTCGTTTGCCACACTCGCTAGGGCCAATGAAACTTTAGAGGATCGGGTTGAAGCGCGTACGGTAGAGCTGACAGCTGCAAAAGAAATGGCTGATATTGCCAATCGTGCCAAGAGTGAGTTTTTGGCCAATATGAATCATGAGCTGAGAACACCGCTCAACGGAATTTTGGGATACGCGCAAATTTTTCAGCGAGATCCGTCCATCACGCCTAATCAGCTGCGTGGGGTGAGGGTGGTGCAGCAGTCTGCGAATCATCTGCTGAGACTCATTAATGATATTCTAGATATTTCTAAAATTGAAGCGGGCAAAGTGGAGCTACGCTACCACGAATTTCAACTGAAGAATTTTTTGCAGGCGACTGTCGATATTTGCAAAATCAAAGCCGAACAAAAAGAGATTCAGTTTATCTACGATATTAGCGATGGCTTGCCTACGACGGTTTACACCGACGATAAGCGCTTGCGACAGGTGCTGCTAAATCTGCTGAGCAATGCCATTAAATTTACAGATAGAGGGAAAGTTGCTTTCAAGGTGGAGGCCAGGCTAAATCCCAACGTTGATAAAGACGTTGATAAAAAGAACAAAGTATCGATTAAGTCTGGGATAGCAAAGTCTAGCGTTTGGCTACGGTTTAGCATTCGTGATACGGGCGTGGGCATTTCACCCGACGCGCAACAGAAAATTTTTCAGCCTTTTGAGCAAACCGGTAGCATGCTGCATAAGTCTCAAGGTACCGGATTAGGGCTATCGATTAGCCAGAAAATTGTTCAGCTTATGGGTGGAAATATCCACGTTAAGAGCACGTCGGGGCAAGGAAGTATTTTCTGGTTTGATCTTGCTGTGGCGGTTGTAGATGCCTATGGTGGAACAGTGGCAGGCGATGACGGCTTTCTGAGCAAAGAGGACGAGATTAGAACAGATATTGTTGGCTATGAGGGACCGCAGCGGACGATTTTGGCTATTGATCAAGTTCCCGAAAACTGTGAGATTTTGGTTGGTTTGCTAGAACCTTTGGGCTTTAGGATGGTAACAGTGTCCGATGGACAGGCTGGGCTTGCAAGTGTTGTAGAATACTCGCCTGATTTGATTATTACGGCTATGCAGCTACCAAAAATGCATGGTTTGGAAATGACGCGGCGGGTGCGATCGCTGCCCAACTTTGCTGCGATTCCCATCATTGCCTCGCCTGCGACATGCTCCGATAGCGAGCATCAAAGCATTGTAGAAGCAGGCTGTAACGATGTGGTGAAAAAGCCCATCAACTTTGACCAGCTATTGCACTCATTGCAGCGACTGCTCAAACTCGTATGGAAATATGCTCGGCCCTCTGAGTGCGAACTATCTCAAAATACGCGGCCTGAAACACAGCATAAACCACCCACAACAACAGAATGGATAGTCCCTTCTGCGCAGGAGTTGGGCAACTTATATAAAGCAGCGCAGGGCGGCTATATCAGCGAAATTCAGCAGGAAGCTGAGCAGCTGAAGCTGAATAACCGCGACTATGCACCTTTTGCCGATCAGCTTTTAGCATTGGCCCAAGATTTTGAAGATGATGCCATTTTGAGCCTAATTGAACAGTCGCTCGGGCCATCGTTTGAGGATCAACTAGTATGAGTTCTACGGCGACTGTGAATTCTGATTTTGGTGGGGATGAGCAGGCAAAAAAGAGTGCAGCGTGCGCGTCTGGTTCAATTTTGATTGTGGACGATATTCCCAGTAATATTCAGGTGCTGTTCGATTTTTTATCGGGTTCGGGCTATCGGGTTGCGATCGCAAAAAGCGGAGAAAGCGCGCTACGGCGATTGCAGGCTAGCCACCCCGATCTAATTTTGCTAGATGTCATGATGCCGGGTATCGATGGATTTGAGACCTGTCGCCGTATTAAGGCCAATGTAGACACACAAAATATTCCTATTATTTTCATGACCGCTTTGTCTGAGTCAGTTAATAAGGTGAAGGGGTTAGAGTTAGGTGCAGTAGACTACATTACTAAGCCAATTGACCAAGAAGAAGTGCTAGCGCGAATGCGCGTACATTTGCGGCTAGCTCGTCTTAACAAAACATTGGAAAATCAGGTCACCGATAGAACAACTCAGGTGCAAAATACACTCAATATTCTAAAGCAAACGCAAGTTCAGCTCAATGTCATCCACGGCAACCTAAAACCGGCTAATGCCTATGTTAATGACTTACTGGATTTAATCGAGCTATTTCAAAAAGAGTTTCCTGAGCTAACGCCATCCCTGACAGAACGTATTGAAGAGATTGATCTAGATTCTATTCAAGAGGATGTCATTAATCTACTGGCTTCTATGCAGATAAGCACTGAGCGCATGCAAGAAATTGTCTTGTCGCTGCGTAATCTCTCTCGTTAGAATTCTTCTGTTTCGACAGGCACATTCTCTCTCAGGCTGGTCAGGTTCTCTGCGATTGTGACCACATCTGGATGCGATTCTCCTAGCGCCACCTGCATAATTGCTAGCGCCCTTTCATAAAACAAACCCGCCGACTCAAAGTCGCCCATCGCCTGATACAGCCCCGCGATATTATTCAGGCTAGAGCCCACAGCCGGGTGGCCTGCGCCAAGGGCACTTTCTCGAATAGCAAGCGATTGCTCGTGCAGCTCTAGGGCCTTCAGGTACTTTTCTAATCCTCGGTACACCTCAGCCAAATTATTGAGGCTAGTGGCAACATCTGGGTGTGATGCGCCGCGTGTCTCTTGCCAAATCGCCAGCGCCCGTTCATGTAGCCTGAGTGCGACGCCGTATTCTTCTTGAAGTCGGTGCAGCTCGGCCAGATTATTGAGGCTTGCGGCGACTTCTGGATGCTGGTTGCCAAGCGCTGCTATGCGAATGTTCAAAGCCCTTTCGTATAGCGACTGCGCTCTAGAATAGTTCTCCTGTGCTTGGTATAGCGCGGCTAGATTATTGAGACTCGTGGCAATGCTGGGATGGCGAGCGTCTAGCTGTGCTTCACGAATGCCAAGCGCTCTTTTGTAGCGCACTAGGGCTGTTTCGTAGTCTCCTTCTAGCCGGTCCAAATCTGCGAGGTTATTGAGTCCTGTGGCTACGCGTAGGTGATCTGGACCGAGCGCGCTTTCGTAGATGCTCAGCATGCGCTCGTAACGCGCTCTAGCGGCGATATAGTTGCCCTGAATTTTGTACAGCCCAGCCAAATTATTTAAGCTAGTGGCGATGCCTAAGTAGTTCGTGCGGGTGTTTCTTTGGTAATCAAGCTCATAGATTGCGATCGCCTGTTCGTAGAGCAGCAGCGCCGATTCGTAGTTACCTAAGTTTTTATAAATGCCAGCTAGGCTGTCCAAACTATACGCTGTATCGAGATGCGTTTCGCCCAGGGTTTCAACTCGAATAGTTAGCGCCCGTTCGCTGTAGGGCTGCGCTTCGCTGTATTGTCCTTGCTCCTGATACAGCAGTGCCAGGTTGCTCAGCGTATTTGCCACCTCCGGATGGCTGTCGCCAAAAACGCTCTCTTCAAGGGTCAGTGCTTGTTCCATTAACGGGATGGCTTCGGCGTATCGACCCTGCTGATAAAGCCTTGCCGCTCGCTGGCTGAGTGTATTGGCCGCAGCTAAAGCCTCTGTCGCTGAAGGTTCGGATGACTCCAGTATTTGCGCGTGGGCCGTATTGCTGAGCTGCAAATCAAGAGCCCCGAATCTGACAGGTCCAAAGTCAACGGGCCCTAGACTGATAGATAGTGAACCCGTAGATAGTAGACTCGTAGATAGCGAACTTATAATCCCTGCGAGACAGTTGCAGAAAAGAGAGACGTGCTTTTTTTTCATCATTGGTTGGCAACCGAGATGACGATGTGCTGGCGGAGTAGTCGGACCTCACAGGTCGCTGAAAGCATGTGAAATGCCTTATTCAGCGGCCCCAGACGGCCTAGCAACTGAGAAGATGAGCCGCGTAGACGTGAGTGGATAAATTGTGGGTAGTGCATAGCGCCGATGACACTTTAGTCACAAGCGCTCACAGTAAAAATACTGCCATACACATTATGGCATCACAGCTGATGACATGACAGTCGATATCGCAGCGAGCGAAGCTAACCGGCTAGATAACCGATTAAAAGTAGTTTCGCTATCAGCCCTGCCGCACCGGAATCTCTATACAAAACTCAGTGTTTTGTCCTGGCAGCGAATAGCAGCGCATGCGGCCACCGTGCCGATCGGTCACAATTTGGTAGCTGATGGAAAGACCAAGCCCGGTGCCAGTGCCAATGGGCTTGGTGGTAAAGAAGGGATCGAATAGGCGATCGCGAATATCGTAGGGAATGTTCGGGCCATTGTTAGCGATGCGAATCGCGACATAGTTGTTGGGCCGTTGCTCGGTCACGATTTCTATTTTGGCTGTTTCCTCAGCAGATGGGCTACGAATTTCGCTGAGGGCGTCTAAGGCGTTCGCCAGTACATTCATGAAAACCTGATTGAGCTGTCCGGCGTAGCATTCTACTGGGGGCAAATCACCGTACGTTTTGGTAAGTTCTACCTTGGCGATATTTTCTCTTGCTTTAAATCGGTGGTTCAAAATCAGTAGAGTGCTTTCAATGCCCTCGTGAACATTCACTTCTTTCATCTCGGCTTCGTCTAGTCGAGAGAATACTCGCAGAGAGAGCACAATCTCTTTGATTCGGTTGACGCCGAGCTTCATAGAGCTTTGGGTCTTGCCTAAGTCTTCTAGCAAAAAGTCAAGATCGATCTCTTCTACGCGCTCTTTTATTTCTGCAGAAGGCTCTGGGTAGCATTCAGCATACAGTTCGAGCAAATCCACAATCTCTTCTATGTAGTCTTGGACATAGCCGATATTGCCGCTGACAAAGTTGACGGGATTGTTGATTTCATGGGCGATCCCGGCGACAAGCTGGCCTAGCCCGGACATTTTCTCGGTCTGTACGAGCTGCGCCTGAGTGTCTTTGAGGTCGGCGAGTGTAGAAGAGAGCCGGTGGGTTTTTTCTCTGAGTTTTAGCTGCGACTTTTGTAGGGCGGCTTCTGCTTGCTTACGTTCGGTAATGTCTCGAACGATAGCCACGACCTGATCATCTAGAAATGGGAGAATGCGCACTTCATAGAAGTACTTTTCTTCCTTTGGGCTGATTAGCTTATGGAAAATACTGATTTCGTCTAGGCCGTTGTGATCTAGTTTTGCGATCGCATCTAAAAATTTTCGGCTGGCTTTCTCCGGCAAAAATCTACCGAGCGGCTTCCCAACAGCAGCGGCTGATGAAAGATAGGCCGCTTGATTTCTTCCGGGCTTGTAGTCCAAAATCATGCCCCGCTTATCGAGACGCAAAAAGGTATCTGGAATAGCCGCTCTCATTTGCGAGTTGAGCGCGAGTAGCTCTTTCGAGTTCTGCCCGGTGATATGCTCTAGTCTAAAGCGATCGGTATCGGCTTGATTATAGGCCCGATTGACCGCATTCAAAAAGTCTTCCCAGCCTGGGGGAAGCCCGTCTGAAGCAGTATCTAGTTCTTTAAGATGGCGTTCTAGTTGGCGCTGTAGAAGGCGATGCATAATGTTATCTAAAGCATGGTGCTTTGAAGTACGGCGCATAAAGGACGGCGAAAGTACGGCGCACAAAGCACAATTGCCTGATGAGTAAGCGAGCTTAATACCAGAATGCCCATTTGGGGTTGGCAGTTCAGCTGTTCGTACGTTACTCACTGTGAGCTATGCCTTATTAGCTAGGTGTTATCGGCCTCTAAAATGGGTTCACTAGCTAAACCTGTTTGAATACCTGATTTAATCTCCACTGCAACCCCATTGCTAAACCCACCTTCCTTCCCAGACCTTTTCTCAGCGTTTTTTGACCTTGGGCCAGCCCTTGCTGATGCCAGCGATGTATTTAAGAATGCTAGCCGTCAGCCAAACTCGCTCGATG
The DNA here is from genome assembly GCA_050042985.1 of Phormidesmis sp. GTDB lineage: Bacteria > Cyanobacteriota > Cyanobacteriia > Phormidesmidales > Phormidesmidaceae > Phormidesmis. The sequence goes on from JBHJIY010000084.1 coordinate 16,981, forward strand.
GCTGGGCGCTGACGGGACGCAGTCCTGCTGTGTTGGCAGAAATGATGCCACTGATGAAGTGGTTCTACGATATTTACTATCGGGTGAGTAGCGATGGCTGGGAGCACATTCCGGCCCACGAACCTGCGATGTTTGTCGGCTCTCACAACGGTGGGCTGCCCGCACCAGATATGCACATGTTTTTATACGACTGGTGCCGTCGGTTTGGCACTGACAAGCCTTTGTACGGCCTGATGAGCCCCAAGGTGTGGGCGGCATTTCCGGCAGGGGCTCGTGTAGCCGTCCAGATGGGCGCGGTGCGAGCCCATCCCAAAATGGGCATCGCTGCACTTAACCAAAAGGCCAGTATGGCCGTATACCCAGGGGGTATTCAAGATGTGTTTCGCCCCTATGCTCAGCGCCACAAAATTTACTTTCACAACCGTCAGGGATTCATAAAACTCGCCATCAAAAAAGGCGTTCCCATTGTGCCAATGATCTCTTGTGGGGCCCATTCTACTTTTGTTGTACTTGCAGACTTGTATCCGCAAATGAAAGCGCTACACGAAATGGGAATGCCCTGGATTCTAGGGATAGATCCAGAAGCATTCCCTGTTTATCTTGGGTTGCCGTGGGGATTGGCGGCAGGCCCGCTACCGCATATTCCGCCTCCGCTCAAAATTCATACGCGCATTTGCCCACCTATATATTTCGAGCGAACGGGTGCCAAAGCCCTGCGAGACAGTCGGTATATTGACATGTGCTTTCACCGAGTGAAAGGTGAAATGCAAGCAGCGCTCGATCAGCTCGTGTTAGAAACTGAAGGGTGCGTGCTGTAATCCTATACTGCGACAGCAATGACTTTACTGAACCCTGCGACACTCAGCGTAGAGCTGCCTGAGATTGTTCTAGTCGTAATTTGTAAATCATCGTCAGAAGCTGGCGTACTCCAGGGGTCCGCTGTGTAAGTTGTGACCTGCCAAGTTTGGCCTGCTGGAAGAACAAGAGACTCTCTTCTATCGTCAGCATTAACCATAGAGATTGTATCTGCGCTGTTTTGTACTCGCCATGCGACAGAAGCCTCGCTGCTGTGCAGCAACGTTGCAGTACCGACTGAGAATACGTCAGCTGTTTTACCGAGGACCAAACCGATGGCCGTGGGGTTGAAGGCATCGCTCGGATCCTGAGTCACTGGACTATCAACTTTACCTCGCAAGCTAGCGTCAATTTGCGTGTCTTCAGCACCAATGAGTCCCTGCCATTGAGAATTGCCAATGAGGACGTGGGCAATAGAAGCCGTCGTGCGCTCATCTTTTAAGAAGTCTTGGGTGTTGAGATCGAGCATCAGTGCATGAAGCCAGCTGTTGCCGATGACGATGCTACCTTTTTCGATAATGTTGTGCTCTGTAATCCACACTTCTTCGTTTTTGAGAGCGGCGGTGTTGAGCGCAGGCGCGGCTAAAATATCACGCAGCTCAGCAGTGCCATCTCGGGCAATTTCGCCAGCGCGGGCCCGGTTGCCTACGTCGCTTTTACTGACGTTGAGCGTATCTGTTTTGTAGTAGGGGTGCAGCGTATAGGCATCAACCACGTCAATCACGCTGAGGTTATCTTTGCCCGTTTTGGTGGTCATGGCCTCCATCCAGGTTTGCCCACGCTGGCTGCGTACGGTGCTGGTGCTACCGGTGACGGCAAGGGTGGCGTCGGCTAGCTCAGGGACTTCTCTAATTGCAAGGGCCCATTCTTTGGCACGAATGGCATAGTCGAGCGGCGTTTTGTCTTTGCTGGTGTAGTTTGGAATTTGGAAATAAAACTCGTTGCCTAGCTCAATGCGATCAACCGACATTCCCAGGCGCTTTGCTTCTAGCAGGTGGTCAATTTCTGTTTGCAGATCGGAGGTCAGCATGTTTACGACCCAAATAGGATCGGCATCGGCACCTGTTAAAAGAGAGTCTACGTTTTCTAGCGTAGCGTTGATATTGCGCTTGTAGCGTAGTGCAACGGGTAGTGGTTCTTCTAAATCGTAGGGGTCTGTATCAGGATTGCGCTCGGTGATGATGCCGCCGATATCCCAGTCCCAGAAGTTAGCAGTATCGCCACCCGGCACTCGCAGCGTTTGGCCACCAATCTCTTTTGTTGCTTCTGCGATGGCTTGAAGATTATCTGAATCGTTCCAATCGCCGATGGTGGCAGCGTTGACGTTGTAGCCGCTGTAGTTAACCGGAACAATTCGAGAGAATACGTCAAAGCTATCGTCGGGGATAGGAGCTACTACGGGTGGGTTGGTATCTGGTCCCTCTCCTGAAACGGCACCGGAACCGGCTCCAGCACTGCCTCCAGCGTCTGGTACGTTGTTGCTGCTATCTATTTCAATGATGCCGAAGAATGTTTTGGTGCCTAGGGGATCGTCCCATAGGCGGTTTTTGCCAAAGTTCATGCGGACATAGTCTTGGCTGCCTCGGCTGCCACCGTTGGGTTGGCCGGGTGCCCAGTTGGTGTAGGTAAGCGCTTCACCACTCGCCCAGGAAAATTGGCCTTCCTGCTGACGGTCGCTGAGACCTGTCCACAGGCTTTGGTTGTTGCCGAAAGTCTCCTGTAGCCAGCCATACTCTTCTGCGGTGTTGACCGTAACGAGGTTTCCACCTAGGGCAACTGCTTCTGCTTGGGCCGCTTCCCAAGTGAGTTTGTCGCTAGTTAGGACATAGGTATGGTCTTGAAAAACATCTCCGTCGGGCGCTGTTACTGTGTCAGTGTCGGAATCTGGCTGAGAATTATCACTATTGTTGTTTTGTTCGTTGCTGTTACTTTCATTGCTGTTTCTCTCAATAATGCCGAAAAACTTGTTGTAGCTGTAGGCATCGTCCCACAGGTCGTTTTTACCAAAGTTTATGCGGCCATAGTCCTGATTACCCCTAGCATCGTTAGGTTCGCCAGGAGCCCAGTTGGTGTAGGTAACCGCTTCGCCGCTGGCCCATTCAAAATTCCCTTCTTGCTGGACGTCGTTGAGGCCCATCCATAAGTAGCGACTGGTGCCGAATGTTTCTTGTAGCCAGGCGTATTCGTCAGCGTTGTTGATTGTAACGAGGTTGCCGCC
>JBHJIY010000085.1:0-20368 GCA_050042985.1 Phormidesmis sp.
TTGTCGAAGGCATTAACAACAAGCTGAAGCTGATTAAGCGCTCGGGCTATGGCTTCAGAAACTTCGAGCGCTTTCGACTCCGATGCCTCATCTGTTGGCATTTTCCTACAGCCACTGCATAGTCAATCCCGTAGAGCCAAGTTTCGACTAAACTAAACAATTAGGATAGAGCGATGGCAAAAGTTTGTTGGGTGGCTCTATGTTGGGCCACAGCGAGTATTTTGAGCGGGTTGCCTGCCTCGGCGCAAATCCAAGACGATATTCAAGACGACGTAGAAGTGGTCCCCGAAGATAGTCTCGAAGAGGCAGAAGATGCGTCCTCTGGTGGATATATCGGCATTGGTGGAAACATTGGCCTCAGCGGCGGCCAGACATCTATCTCCGAAGGCGGCTTTGCTATTGTAAACAAAACGAAAATCATCGATTATCTTGCCCTTAGAACGGCACTCGTGATTGGTGATGGGTCTACCTCTACCGTTGCTTTGACCGGAGAATTTCCGCTTACGCGTGAGGGCAGTCGGGCTTATGCCATACCGTTTGCCGGTGCTGGTGTATCCATTGAGGATGACATTGCGCCGCTGATTACTGCCGGTGTAGATGTCCCGCTCAGCGACGACTTTACGATTACCAATCGGGTCAATGTGAGTTTTGGTGATGATGAAACCGACGTAGGTGTTCTGGTTGGCGTTGGGTACAATTTCAGCATATTTGATCTGTTTCGATAATCTGTTGCTGGCGGCGGACGTTCTTGGCCGCTGCGCTGTTCGCGCCTAACGATTGGAGACATGATTGGATACGACTAGACCGTCTTGTAATCGAATCTGTCGCTTTGCTTGCTCAGCGACGTCTACTTCATGCGTGATAATGACAATGGTGATCGCTTGTTCATTTAGCTCGCTGAATAATGCCATGACTTCTTGGGATGTCTGAGTATCTAGCGCGCCTGTGGGTTCGTCGGCTAGTAGAAGTGAAGGTTCGTTGACGAGTGCGCGGGCGATCGCAACTCTTTGCTGCTGTCCACCCGAAAGCTGGCTGGGGCGATTGGTCATGCGATCGCCCAATCCCACCTTCGTCAGGGCAACCTCAGCCCGCTCACGCCGCTCAGCTTTCGGTACGCCTGCGTAAATCATCGGCAGCATGACGTTTTCGAGCGCGGTAGATCGTGGTAACAGATTGAACTGCTGAAAGACGAACCCGATTTTCTGGTTACGAATATAGGCTAGCTCGTCTTTATCTAGGGTCGTCAAGTCGCGGCCTTCTAATACGTACTGACCGCTACTGGGTTGATCGAGGCAGCCAATAATGTTCATCAGGGTCGATTTGCCAGAGCCCGATGCACCCATAATAGAAACGTACTCACTCGCTTCAATGTTGAGGTCAATCCCTTTCAAGATGGGAACTTTTACCTCTCCTAAGTAGTAGGTTTTGGTGATATCTTCCATCTCAATCATAATTTTGCCTATGCTGCTTAGTTGCTGGTGTTTAGCTACATGGTTATTCGCTGCGTAGGGCAACAATTGGGTCTAGCTTGGAGGCGTTTCTGGCGGGGATAACGCCCGCCACTAAGCCAACTGCTGTAGAGAGGCCAAAGCCAACAATGACGGCGCTGCTAGAGACCACAAATGGAAACTTGAAGAGTGTTGCCGAAATAAAAGTGGTGCCAACGCCAATGGTGATGCCGACACCGCCGCCAATGAGAGAAATGACGACGGCTTCTGTGAGAAATTGACTGAGAATGGTTTTCTCGGTTGCGCCCAACGCTTTGCGAATTCCGATTTCTCGGGTGCGTTCAACGACTGATACCAGCATAATATTGGCGATGCCGATACCACCGACGACTAGAGAGATGCCTGCGATCGCAACAATCATCGTCGTCAATAGTCCTAAAACTGTAGAGAGCGTTTCGAGGATGTCGGCCTGATTAATCACCCGAAAGTCATCTTCTTCGGGCGTAGCAATATCGTGGCGCAGGCGCAAAATATTTTCTAGCTGAAACCTAATAGTCTCTAGCTGGCTTTCGTCTTGGCCCTTTACATAGATACCGTTGACCGAAACGCCCATTAAAGAGTTGTTGCCAATGATGCGAGCTGACATTGTTGTCAGTGGAATGTATACTGCATCGTCCCGGTCTTGTGGGCCCTGAGCGCCCTTTACCTCCATAACGCCGACAACGTCATAAATTTCACCTTGAATGCGAATTTTCTGCCCGATAGGCTCGACGTTGGGCGGAAAAAGGTTTTCCTCTACTGTGGGGGCAATCACCGCCACAGAGGCTGAGTTTTCTAGCTCTTCTTCTGTAAAAAAGCGGCCGCTGGCGGGAAAAGTATTACGGGCTTCAGGATGGCTTAAATCTGTTCCGTATACGGTTGTTGAGGTGTTGTTCTCGCCGTACACAATCTGTGTGTTTCGCTGTAGGTAGGCTGAGACGACTGTGGCTGATGGGGCTTGCTGTGCGATCGCTTGAGCATCTTCCCAGGTAAGCGTCGTCACCGAGCCTTGACCCTGACTAATCCCGCCACTTTCCGCAGAGCCTGCCATTACCTGCAAAACGTCAGTGCCTAAGCCCCGAATACTCTCTTCGGTTGATTTTTGAATGCCTTGGCCAATAGACGTTAAGGCAATAACAGAACCAATCCCGATAATCACCCCCAGCATCGTCAGTCCGCTGCGGAGTTTATTACTCCAGAGAGCTTCTAACGCCATTTCCATGACTTCTAGCTGAGAGACATGGTGAGCCCGTTTATCAGAAGGCGTATTCTGCGGAGACGGTTGCTGTAAAGGTGAGTTGCTTGCGAGTAATGCCATATGTTTTGCGATAGGTTGATTTCATACACAGAGGCAAGCGTTATTAGGGTGGGAAGGCAATTCCGCCTGGTCTTTCTTCTTCTTCTGCGGGTGGACTGATCAAAACCTGCTCATCTCCTTCAAGCCCCGATTTGATTTCAGTTTTACCTTCAGCGGTTGCCCCTGTTTGAATGGTTTGAAATACAGGCTCATTACCTTCCAGCACGTATACTCCTTCACCTTCTGCACCGCGAACCACCGCAGCGTTGGGCACCAGTAAGGCATTTTCCAGTCGGCCAATTTCAAATTGAGCCTCTACATTCATGCCAATTCTCAGCTTTTCTGCTTCGGGAAAATTGAGCGATATTCGCACTTCAAAGCTGGTCACGTTTTGGCTAACGGTTGCCTGTGCGGCGATATGCTCCACCTCACCTGCAAATTGCTCTCCAGGAAATGCGTCTGCTGTAATGACGACCGGTTGACCAAGATCGACCTTGGCAATTTGTGATTCTGGTAAATTAACAACAACCTCATTGCGAACGCTAGAGAGCATCAAAATAGAAGACGAGGAAGCGGATTCTGTATTGCCGCCTGATGTAGAGGGACTTACAAAAGAGCCTAGCTCAGCGTAAATTTGATTGATGACACCATCGAAAGGCGCTGCCACATCTGTATCTTCTAGCCTAGCTTCGATGGTTTGCAGGGTGCCTCTAGCTGACTGCACTTGGGCACGGGCCTGGGCGATGTCTTCCTCTCGATTACCTGTCCGCGAGACGGCGACTGTTTGCCGCTGTTGTTCTACCCGCGCGGCAGCCTGAGAAATTTGCTCTCGGCGCGTACCGGCTTGCTGTAATCTGAGAGATTCTTCCGCCTCTCTCACATCTGCTTGGGCTACCTCTTTGTCTGCGCGCCTTTGGTCTAGCTCTTCTCGTGAAACAGCGCCTTGGCTATATAGCGATTCGTAGCGCTGAAAGCTGGTTTCACGCTGTTGTAAAGTGGCTTGAGTTCTCCGTAGTCGGGCTTCGGCCTGAGCGACTTCTTGATTGCGGTTACCGGCTTGCAGCTCTCGTAGGCTGGCTTCGGCTTCGGCTAGCTGGGCTTCAGCCCTGGCAATATCTTCGGGGCGATCGCCCGCAATTAGCTTCGCCAAATTAGCCTCTTGCTGTGCGAGCTGCCCTTGCATTTGCAGTAGCTCACCGCGCAGGTTGGAGTCGTCCATCAGTGCAACTACTTGGCCTTGTGCAACGCGATCGCCTTCGTCTACAAGCAATGTTTTCACCACGCCCGAACTTTCAGGGCTGAGGTTGATTGAGCGCTCAGCATCTACAGTGCCATTTGCGGAAATGACAAGCGGTACCGTTTCTCGCTCTACAGACTGAGTCAACAACTCCGAGTCCGACGATCTGCCATTCACCCTTCCTCTGCCCAGAAAAATACTGAACAGTATCAAAGCAGGTAGAAATGCCCAGAGCCATCTCTTACTAATTTTCGAGAATGGCTTTTTAGCGTTTGACTTATTGGGATGTTCAGCAGAAGACGAAGTAGACAGCACCGTGTTGTTCTCCAAAAAGATACTCGTATGCCTGAGGAGCAGCTGAAGATGACTACGTAGCAGGACGCAGGGCATCGAACTATTAATGAGTGATTACTCACTAATTAACTTAATAGCCGCAGGCAAACTTTGTCAAGGCTTTTTCGCTCCGGTGATCTGCGGGAGGTAACTGTGCCAATCAACATATCGTCCAAGCGACTGCTGGGAAAAAGTTGACAGCTGATTACAAGTAAGTGAGTGCTTACTCATTAAAGAGTTTAGCCGCGATTGAATCACTTAATCGAATCACTTAGGAGAGTTTTAACAATGCGATTTGCACAATCAAGGCCGCTGATTTTGGCGGCATTTACGCTGGGGCTGGTTGGTTTAGGAAGCTCAGTTCAAGCGAGTTCTCTGTCTCTGCTGCCTGTGCCAACTGCTTCCGAGGTCAATGCTCCACTCTTGGCACAGTTTCCTTTTCCCGATGGTCCCGGACAGCTGAGCCGCCGCGACCGCGATGATATCGAAGATCGCCTAGAGGATCGCTTTGGTGATCGTGATGGACGCAGTCGGTCACGACTTGACCGTGATGATATCGAAGATCGCCTAGAGGATCGTTTCGATGATCGCGATGGACGTAATCGGTCACGACTTGACCGTGATGATATCGAAGACCGCCTAGAGGATCGTTTCGATGATCGCGATGGACGTAATCGGTCGGGCCGCGATCGCGATGATATTCAAGACCGCATTCAAGATCGCTTCGATGATCGTGATGGACGCAATCGGTCAAGCCGCGATCGCGATGATATTGAAGATCGCCTAGAGGATCGCTTTGGTGGCCGTCGTAATATCAGACGGTAATTTGATAGAAGTCAGTGATTTAGAGTTCCTATATCTTTTTTGTGTCCTTGAGGTATTTACTTTGTATTCACCTCAAGGGTATTTTTTGTCTGTTGCTTATAGTTGTTACGTTCACGGGGTTGTATGGCTCAATCGGCTTATGGTTAAGTTTCAGCGACAAGTCCAGTGCTATCGATTTGCGCGCTTTGTTGCTATCGGTTTAGTCATTAGTTTATTAGCAAGCGGATTCTCGCTTGCGTTTCATCGGCAGGCGATCGCTCAAACAGGCACCATTAGCAACGCTATTACTTCTGCTTTGCCGCCGCCAGGCGTAAGCCGCTACGGCGCGCTAGAAGTCATATGGGTCGAGTCGCCGCAAAGTGGCGAAAATCTGTTTCAGATTGCAGCCCCTACCGTTGCAGATAGAGCAAACCCAGCAGAAGGGCAGCTGCCGGTAGAAGTGCGATCGCAAAATATTGAGGATTTAATTTGGCTAGAGACGACTCGCATCCGAGATCGAGCAGTCACGCAACTGTTCGGTCAAATCTTTAGGCGCACTGCTAGTAATCCATCGTCTCCGCCGAGAGCGAGTACGGTAATTGTCTCTACTTTAAGAGGATTACCCGTCTTACAAATCTCAAATGCTGAAAGGTCTAGGCCGCTGACGATTGCAACAGTTACGCCAGCAGATCAAGACTTTTATAGTGAAACCTCTGAGCAGCTAGCTGCGTTTTACAAGGAATTGTCTTTTGGGTTGCCTTTGGGCTCGGTGGTCTTTTGACGGCGGCTCAGCTAGGCTGGCCGTCGTCTTTATTGGCGAGCAGTGCGGTCGTCGGGTTGGTGCTCTCTTTTGGTGCTCAAGATCTGTTAAAAGATTTGGTCAATGGCTGCCTAATTTTGTTGGAAGATCAGTTTGCTGTGGGTGATGTCATTAGTGCCAATGGTTGACCACTCAGCCTCGGCAACAGTGGCCAGTCGGTCGATAATTTCGACGGCGGCTCAAGCAATCTTTTGACCGTGAAGGGATATCAATTCCATTCCCACAGCAGTCGATCTGGTTTAAGAACGCGCTGGTCACCGACAAAACTGAAATCTCGGTTCAGCAGAGCCATTTACCAGACGCCTTACCAACCCAGTGAATGGCTGTAGGCCAAAGGAAAAGTAGGTCGCCCCTCCAAGGACTTATTGCACCTATGTCAAAAGTATTTTCTATATATTTAGTTTTGTCTACCAAATGTACTGTTTGTAATCTATTCAACCGGTATGGTTGCTATAGCCTAGCTACTGGCCGCTAGTATGTTCCTTTTATTGAAAATTTGCTTTCCGTGCTCTGCTTTTTACGCTCATTGGATGCTGATGCTCGAAGCGTCAAATCTGAACTTAAATTCTATAACTTTAAAGTTAAATAGAAAGAGGGGGTGACACTTTACTGATATTTATGGTTAAAATGACCATAAGTCGTCGAGGTTTAGCTTTCGAGCTAATGCAGCAAATGGTTTTTATTCAAGATGGTTATTTGAAGACAGATTCGCCGCATTTGGGAAACGCGACGGTAGATCGTCAGGCAATCGATGCGTTGTTGGTTGCGCCGGATGAGTACGGTTTGCTCACTGATTTGTATCAGCTGACGATGTCTGCTTGCTATGTCGGTGAAGAACTGCACGCTAAGCCTGCTAGCTTTGAGCTATTTACTCGGCGGTTGCCAGAAGGGTATGGCTATCTGATTGCGATGGGGCTAGAGCAGGGCCTGGAATATTTGCAGAATCTTAGCTTTAGCCCCAGGCAAATTTTGCAGCTGCAAAAGACGCAGATTTTTAGCGATGCGCCAGATGGCTTTTGGGCGCTGCTAGAAAATTTTCGTTTTGAAGGCGACGTGTGGGCAGTGCCAGAGGGGACGGCGATTTTTGCCAATGAGCCGATGCTGCGGATTGAAGCGCCTTTGTGGCAGGCGCAGATTGCGGAGACGTATTTGCTCAATACGCTGAACTATCAAACGCTGGTGGCGACGCGGGCGGCGCGGATTCGGCAGGCGGCAGGGCCGGATGCTCGGCTGTATGAGTTTGGTACGCGGCGGGCGTTTAGTCCTCAGGGCGCACTGTGGGCGGCAAGAGCTGCGATCGCCGGTGGCCTCGATGCCACTTCTAACGTGCTAGCTGCGCTGAAGCTAGGTCGTAAACCAGTCGGTACCATGGCCCATGCACTGGTGATGGCGGTTTCTGCCCTAGAAGGGAGTGAAGACGAAGGGTTTGAGGCCTTTCATCGATATTTCCCAGGGGCTCCTCTATTAATAGATACTTACGATACGGTGGATGCCGCTAAGCGACTTGCGGGAAAAGTTGCGGCTGGAATGACGCTGAATGGTGTACGGATAGATTCAGGTGATTTGGTTGAGGGCTCAAAATCTGTACGAGCACAGCTGCCTGAGGTTCCTATTTTTGCTAGCGGTGACCTAGATGAACATGCGATCGCACGGCTGCGCGCTCAAAACGCCTGCATTGATGGCTATGGCTTGGGCACAAAATTAGTTACTGGCGCGCCAGTCAATGGCGTATATAAGCTAGTGGATATTGACGGGATGCCCGTGATGAAAGAATCTAGCGGTAAATTTACGTATCCGGGGCGCAAGCAAATCTTCCGTCAATATCAAGATGAAAAGGTGATAGGCGATCGCCTAGCGCTTACCATTGAAGGCTCTAGCCCTGGAGAGATTCCTTTGCTTCAGCGAGTTATGCATGGCGGTGAGCGACTGGCCGCGCCCGAAAGCTTGGATGCGATCACCGCTCGAACAGCCGCAACAGTGCAATCTTTACCGATAGACGTTCGTCGGCTGCAAGCGCCTGCGTCGCTTTCGGTGGAAGTTTCGCACGGTCTCACACAGCTCACGGAGCACACGCGAAAGAAAAAAGCTACTAAAGTGGGAGCCTGAAGGTATGTTTGCAACGCCTTGGAAGCCACCGCTGCGGGGTGCCCTCTTTGGCACAAGCGCCGAGCCGCCGCACTTGGGGCATCAAAGTATTTTGCTGTGGCTGGCGCAAGAGTTTGACCAGGTCGCTGTGTGGGCCGCTGATAACCCCTACAAGGCCAAGCAGTCTCCTATTTGCGATCGCGCTGAAATGCTGCGTCTGCTAATAGAAACATTGCCCACTGAAAGGACGGGCCCGCTAGGAAAAGTGAGGGTGAATCAGCAGTTAAGCGATCGCTACTCCATCAACTCCATCACCCGCGCCCGCAAAATTTGGCCCAAGGCCCGCTTTCACTTTGTTGTGGGTGCTGATTTACTTTCTCAGCTACCCAAGTGGTATCAGGCAAAAGAGATTTTCTCTCAGGTAGATATTCTGGTTTTCCCGCGTCCTGGCTACCCGATAGAAGGTCCAGCCCTTTCCGCCTTGCGACAGTTCACCACCGTCAACATCGCCCATCCTCCCGATCAGCACGATGTTTCTTCGAGCCGCTTTCGCCAAACGCGCTGCGCGGACGATGCCAACTTAATGGATCGAGACCTGCCCCCTATCATCCGCGACTATATTACTGAGAACAACCTCTACTCATGCCTACAATCAACCCCCAAAGAAAAAGTCAGGGCTCATCGGTAGTGCCCGCAGTCTCGACAGGCAAACCCGTTTCGACCGAGCTGGCCGACTTTAAGGTAGGGGTCGATACCGTCATTTTCTCTGTAGATACGGACCAAAATCGACTGCTGGTGTTGTTGGTACTGCGACATCAAGCGCCGTACAGTGACTACTGGAGCTTGCCGGGTGCGCTTGTACGGGTGGGCGAATCGCTAGAAGCGGCTGCCGACCGCGTGTTGACCGAAAAGATTAAAGTAAGCAATCTCTACCTGGAGCAGCTGTTTACCTTTGGGGGGCCTAATCGCGATCCGAGAGAATCTGAAGATGCGTACAATGTGCGCTATCTGTCGGTGAGTCATTTCGCGCTGGTGCGGTTTGAAGATACGGCGCTGATTGCGGATGGGGTGAGTGGCATTGCCTGGTATCCGCTGAACCGGGTGCCGCAGCTAGCGTTTGACCACAACGAGATTTTGACCTACGGCTATCAGCGGTTGCGTAGCAAGCTGGAGTATAGCCCGGTTGCTTTTGATGTGCTGCCTGAAACGTTTACGCTGAGCGACGTGTATCAGCTGTATGCCACGGTGCTAGGTGAAGACTTTTCGGACTATTCCAATTTCCGCACGCGGCTGTTGAAGCTAGGCATTTTGCAAGATACGGGGGTGAAGACTTCGCGGGGTGCGGGGCGGCCTGCGAGCCTTTATCGATTCGATGCGGAGGCGTTTGAGCCGCTCAAAGATAAGCCAATGGTCTTTTTGTAAGCAGTGGCGTGCTTGGAGGTGTCGGTTCGTTGCGTGCGTGTCGGACCTACCCCGTCACTGCGTGCCACCCCTCCCTCTCGACTACGTTCGAGGCAACGCCAGGAAGGGATTTGTCCTGGCTATGTTGCGTCATGAGATCGACGCAGATCCCCTTCAACGTCATCGCCTGAAGTAGATCTCCTCCTCGGAGGAGTGCCCGCAGGGCGAGGTGGGTCCGATGTGCCCGATTCAAACCCAAACTTCTGAAACTCTCTTTTCAATATTAGCGAACACTTACTCGAACTATCTCCTTTCACACACTTATAACTCCTTATGAAAATTGCGATCGCACAAATCAACCCCACTGTCGGTGACCTCACAGGCAATGCCCAGCGCATTCTCGAAGCTGCAAGTCAGGCCTCTCGGCTAGGCGCAGATCTTCTCCTCACGCCGGAACTCTCTCTTTGTGGCTACCCGCCACGAGATTTACTTATGCGCCCTAGTTTTATCCAAAAAATGAAGCAGCAGGTGACAGATTTGGCCGCAGCGCTACCGGCTGGTTTGACTGCGCTAGTTGGCATCGCTGAAGACAATAGCACTGCGGGCAGCAAAGGTGAGAAGCCCATCTTCAACAGTATGGCGCTGTTGCAATCTGGGAAAGTAAAAGAGGTTTTTCATAAGCGTCTACTGCCTACCTATGACGTGTTCGATGAAGATCGATATTTTGAATCGGGCGATCGCGCCAACAGCTTTGTTCTAACCGTAGAAGATGAATCTGTTCATGTGGGTGTCACCATTTGCGAAGACCTTTGGATCAACGAGACGTTCTGGGGGAAGCGGGCGTATGCGGTTAATCCTACACAAGAGCTGGTAGCGGAAGGTGTAGATCTGGTGGTGAATCTGTCGGCGTCTCCTTACATTTGCGGTAAGCAAACGCTGCGAGAACAGATGATTGCACATGAGGCTAAGCAGTGGCAGCGGCCCATTGTGTATGTCAATCAGGTGGGGGGCAATGACGATTTGATCTTTGATGGACAGAGTGTGGCCGTTGATAAGCAGGGCGAGCTGGTGAGCCGAGCGATGGCTTTTGATACAGATTTACAGGTGGTGACGTTTGATTCTGCTGCTAAAGATTTGCGCCCCTGTGCGGTGACGCCGCTTTTGGAAGAAGGCGATGCGGAGATTTGGGCGGCATTGGTATTGGGTGTGAAGGACTATGCGCGCAAGTGTGGCTTTACCAAGGCAGTGCTGGGATTGAGTGGTGGGGTAGATTCGGCGCTGGTGAGTGCGATCGCTGCCGAAGCTCTCGGCCCGGAGAATGTCCTCGGTATTCTTATGCCTTCTCCCTACAGCTCTGGCCATTCTGTCAGCGATGCCGAAGCCCTCGCTAGCAACATCGGCATCCAAACCAAACTGCTGTCGATTGCACCTTTGATGGGTGACTACGACACCGTGTTAGAAGATTTGTTTGCGGGAACAGAAGATGGTGTTGCCGAAGAGAATTTGCAGTCTCGCATTCGGGGGAATCTGCTGATGGCAGTTTCCAACAAATTCGGCCACCTTCTGCTCTCTACGGGCAACAAATCCGAAATGGCAGTGGGCTACTGCACGCTTTATGGTGATATGAACGGCGGCCTTGCTGTGATTGCCGACGTACCAAAAACTCGCGTGTATTCTATCTGTCGCTGGCTCAATCGAGATCGAGAAGTGATTCCTGAGAACATTATTACGAAGCCCCCCAGCGCCGAACTGAAGCCCGACCAAGTCGATCAAGATTCTCTGCCTGATTACGACATTCTCGATGACATTTTAGAGCGCCTGTTACAAGCGCAGCAGTCCGCAGACGATATTATTGCAGTGGGCCATGATCCGATTATCGTTGAAAAAGTAATTCGCCTGGTTACTCGCGCGGAGTTCAAGCGTCGTCAGGCTCCGCCTGTGTTGAAGGTGACTGACCGCGCCTTTGGTATGGGTTGGCGAATGCCGATTGCGAGCCGCTGGTCGCTTGAGCGATTGCCGGGAGTGGATGCGCCTGTTCAAGTGACTGTAGCTTAAGACAAAAAATGAGCTGAAAAATGCTAGCGTAGCAATTGAGCTTGACGACTAATGTACATTGTTTTTGGCAGGCATAAACGCGATGTGTTTCCCCCCGAATGCTCTACAGAATCGTATCCGAAACCGTATCCGAAATCTCAAAAGCAAGGGTAGTACGCTCTACAAGAACATGGGATTGGGTGTTAGCCATCGTAGCGCCTACGATAATATCTTTCATTGCTGCGTGCAAAAGACAGCCAGTCAGTGGTTTAAGTCTGTTTTTTGTGATGAAATATTCTATCAAAACACAGGGCTTGCAGCGGAGTCTTACAGTAAGGTGGGCCTCCGACAAGACACCTATGATGCTGTTCCTTTGAGGAAGGTGGCTACGCCGCTATACATTAGCTATGCCAATTACTTGGAACTACCAAAGCCAAAAGCCTACAAAACTTTCTTTGTTACCCGAGACCCTCGTGACATTGTTGTTTCTTTCTATTTCTCTACAAAATACTCTCATCCTTTAATGGCCTATATTCCAAAGATGAGAAAAGATTTGGAAGAGATGACCGTGCCAGAGGGGCTGAAATATGCCACGGATGCCCTAGAAGAAATGGGTGTATTTGAAGCACAAAGATCTTGGGCGGGTATAGAAGATGCGAACTGCAAACTCTTTCGATACGAAGATCTCGCTCAAGATAATCGGGCGTTTCTACAGGCATTACTCAGCTATCTAGAAGTTGATATTCCATCGGCACAGTTTGATATTTTGCACGATAGACAGGCTTTTACGAGCCGAACAAAAGGCCGCGTGCAAGGGCAAGAGGATATCAACTCACACTATCGCAAAGGCAGTGCTGGGGATTGGAAGGAATATTTTGACGATGATGTGATGGGACACTTTACGCACGTCACGGGCGACCTAGTAGAACTTTTAGCGTATGCATAACTCATGATTCGGCTGACCTATGGTACGCGGCAGCACTTTCGCTTTCGCCACGGTGATATCAATATTTTGGGTGAAACAGATTTACCTGCTTCCCCAGCGGCGATCAAGCGCTCAGAATATCGGCTGAACGATAGCAAGCTGGTGCATTTCTACATTGAGCCGAAGGCCAGTGCGAACTCGCCGGGCAAATATCCCTATGGCTGTAAGACGCCCTCCTGTCACCGACTAAGAAACAGACCCGGTCATTTCAATATTGAAATATCGGTTGAGCATCCTGCCTTAGCTGAAGGTTTGAACAAGGTGACTATTGAAATTGAGGCTGCTTCGGAAGAGGTTGAGCGCGCCGAGCTGACGTTTCATTGGAATCCTCAGCCAGTGCCGCTGCCACTAGATTTATCGGACTTAAGCGGCTATCAGAGTGTTCAAGAGATTGGACAGGTGGTGAACGGTGCTTTTGATATCGATCCTGAGCACAATGTGATTCGGGCGCGATCGCCCGTTGGTTCCGATATTCTTTTTTTAGTGGGGTCTCCCTACGAAAGCCAGGAAGCCACTTACGACGTTGAGTTCACCGATAAGAAAGTATTTATCGGGGTGAGTGACTTTTTTACAGCCCATGCAGAACAGTCTCCAAATCTTGGCATTAAGCCCGGCTACTGCACGTCTGGGCTGGCCACGATTGATGCCAAAGGCAGCGCCCAAATCTGGATCGCCTGGGGCGATAACCTAATGGGCAACGACCTGGAATGGGTGGTGAGAACGGACAGCAATTCCGCTCATATTAATATCGAGACAGGTGTTCTCTATAGCGTCAAACATCAAACTATTATTGGTAATGGGATTAATTGCAGCCGATTTCGGGTTTGGCGAAAGGGAGAACCTGAGCCAGCAGGTTGGCTATGCGAAGAGCACAACGGTGGCCTTGCGCCCAAGTTTCCTCGGAACAGAAAGGCTTCATTCGGCCTTTTCCAGTACTTTGGTTCGCCTACAGAATGGTCAAACATTCGAGTCAGCGCGCTTGATATAGATTTTCAAACGTTTAAGCTACAACGAAAGTCCAATCGCTATGCGAGAAAGCTGCGAAAGAAACTTGTGGACTATGCTAGGAGAGTCAAGAAAATGAAAAGGTGAGCCCTTCACAGCAGCTGAATTTTTAGTTGGGAAAATTGCTATTTCATGGTGAGTCTGAAAAGCTTTCTGCGGAAAATTCGGTCGCTTGTCGTTCGCGATGGCGAAGCTTTCCCCATCGCGAACCGCGCTAAAACTATCCAGGATGCAAGCCCTTCCATTCAGCCTAGTGCGCTGGGAAATAACCCAGAAACCAGCGACCTAGAAGCAAGCATACTGACAATCTCTCGGCGGTTTGAGGGCAAAGTCGCCCTGATTACAGGGGGTGGCAGTGGCTTAGGGCGGGCAACAGCTATTCGGTTAGCTCAGGAAGGGGCAAAGGTTGCGATCGCAGGCCGCCGCAAAGAAGCGCTCAACGATGTGCGCCAAGCGATTGAGGCTTCGGGTATGCAGGCGTTGGTCATTCAGTGTGATGTCACCAGCGCGTCGCAATGTAAGCGAATGGTAGCGCGTACGATGGCTACCTTTGGTCGCCTCGATGTGCTGGTGACTAGCGCCGGTATTCACGGGGGCGGTAAAACCGTTGTGGATACGCCTGTAGAGGTATGGGACCGTGTTGTTGATACCGATCTTAAGGGCGTGTATTTAAGCTCCAAGTTTTCTGTTCCCTGCATGTGCCAAAGTGGGGGCGGCTCTATTGTTCATGTTTCTTCTATTGGTGGGCTAAGAGGGTCTCATCAGGGCATGGCTTTTCAGTCTGCCAAAGGGGCGCTGATTAATTTGACGAGGCATATGGCAGTGGCCCACGCCACAGATAACATCCGTGTGAACTGTATTTGCCCAGGGGTGATTCGCACACCGCTGACAGACCAGTGGCTCAGCAACCCTGAAACCTCTCGTATGGTCGCCAATTGGCACCCGATGAAGCGGATTGGTTTGCCAGAAGAATTTGCTGCCGCTGCGGCATTCCTAGCATCGCAGGAGGCCTCTTTCATCACTGGCG
The DNA here is from genome assembly GCA_050042985.1 of Phormidesmis sp. Taxonomy (GTDB): domain Bacteria; phylum Cyanobacteriota; class Cyanobacteriia; order Phormidesmidales; family Phormidesmidaceae; genus Phormidesmis. The sequence continues at coordinate 14,516 of JBHJIY010000085.1, forward strand.
TGATACTGCCTGTGGACGGCGGATATATTGCGGCTGGTAAAGGCAATCCCTAAAGGAGTATACAAATTGCCACTTATGAAGACGGCAGCGAATTTGAAGACGGCAGCGAATTTGTTTTTGAACGGAGGCCCATCTCTTTGAGATTGATTTTTTGAGCTATCTTGCTGGCTACTTTTTTCAAGCTTTGTATCGTCACTTGAAAGAAATTTTGCCTTTTGAGAAGCTTGGGCTTTTGGTCAGGCTGCTTCAAAAAACGATAGGTCAAAAACGTGTCTTGATAGCAGATACCGGCATCTTCTCCTTGGCAGAGCCGCTTAAAGTCATTTGCAGAGTAGCCCATGTAGTGAATGCGGTGAATAGGCTTTAACCCCTGGTGATTGTAGAGGACTTCAACCGCTAAAAAGGGATCGGCATTGGCGCAGTTGCCGGTGCGTTCGTGACCATTTTTACTGCGGGTAAAGTTGAACAAAGTGCGGTCGTTCGACAGCGTCAAGTAATTGAATAAAAAGGCATCGTCCCACCAGCCGTTACCGTTAACCCAGCTAATCTCTTGGTCATTGATAAGCCGATCTTTCAGCTTCTGAAGCGTCGCGCGCTCAAAGAGTCCCCGTTTAGAACCAAAGAAGCTAGAGCAGTGTAGTTTCTCTCGGATTTCGTCTTCGCTGAACTGCCCGGTGGTTTCAATCAGTGGAATGTTCAAAGCGGCTTTTGCCGTTGACTTGGCATGTTCCCAATCGTCGAAGACAAAGTCATAGCGATCTAACTTTCCGAAAATATCGTCAATGGGCTTCATAGCCAGGCTATCGCCATCAAAGAATACGAACTTATCGAACTCACCATCGAACGCGGCAAATTTTCGATGCAAACGTCCGTTGTACCAGCGGGGATGATTGAAATTGGTCGCGATCGCTTTTGGATGGGCTGCAATCACGTCTTTGGCAAAGTTTTCCCATCGGTGAATCGCATCCCAATCTTCAAATAGACTGACGTTAGGTCGCAATTTTATTTCTTGCTGCACCCGTTCTAGCTGATGATCGAACGGAATGATGCAGACAGGAATATCAATTCCAATATTGACTTCAATACTGTTCAATAGCGCCACCAGCTGATCGTAAACATGATCGTTTGCCAGTGTATAAATACCGCAATAGTTCATTGAAAGGGGCCTCCAAGAAAAGCGAATGCACCACAGGACTAGGAGTGTATTCGGCGATTGTTCAATATTTTCTAGATGTGTTTATCTCGTTTTCTATACTTTGTTCGGATTTTCAGGAACTAAGAGAAAGCTGAAGGAAAAAGACTGAATAAGAAAAATAATAGAAGAACGCCAGAGCGCTATTCCAGAGCGCTATTTCAGAGCGCTATTTCGGAGGGCTATTGTTTTACGTATTCACCTTCTAAGTTCCGCTTTGCTCGCCAGTGCTGCCACAGTAGCTGAGCTGCAATGACTAAGTCCTCCCTCAGTCGATAGCGCTTTTTTCTTAACCAGTTGAGCCAATAGAAATAGCAGATGGCACGCTCATATATTGTGGCGGGCGCAAGGCTGATAGCTTTAAGGTACTCGAACAGTATTTTCCAGCGAGGAAACGTAATTTTGCCTTGCTTGGAAGGGTCAAACCACGCCGTATACAAGTGATAGTGAGCACGCGCAATCTGAGTAGATTGCTTTTCGTGGTAACGAGGAAAAAATAAATATTCCGGAATTTTATAAAAACGGCCCAAGAATGCTAGCTGAACCAAGAGCACACCGTCTGCATGCGCATAGAATCCAATGACATCGGTTTGTTTGAGCGCTGCCGAGCGGATCAATCCATACACCTGATAGCACCGGTGATCACCAAACTTTTTGTCCCCAAACATGAGACCGAACAGTCGCTCGTGCGATTTATCAGAATCAGTATTTAGTTGGATATCATATTTTCCTCTGGCCGAACATTCAGTATCTGCAATGACATTAGCCATGCTATGGCTTAAGACGACAGAGGGGTCTTGGTCTAAAACTTCGACGCATTTGTCAATAAGATCCGGTGCTATTAGGTCATCGTGCGCCGCCCACTTGAAGTATTCGCCAGTAGATAGTTCAAAAACACGGTTGTGATTCCAGGCTGGTCCTAGATTTTTTTCGTTGCGAGAATACCGAATTCGATCGTCTTTAGCGGCGTATGCCCGACAAATTTCCTCAGTGCTATCTGTTGAGACGTTGTCTGCAATGATCAGCTCAAAGTCAGTAAAGGTTTGAGCAAGGATCGCATCTAATGTTTCTTCTAAGTACTTCTCCCCATTGTAAACGGGGAGTCCGATGCTTACACGAACGGCAGGAGCGGATTGCATGAGGCTGACTAATAAAAAATGTATAAAAAAATATGTCAATTAGGTAGTGCGCACCCAAATCGTAGGTCGAAATCAAACTTTATTCAAATAAAGTTGAATAAAGCTTAACGAGGTGACAGTTGGCTGGGAGAATCGGCGGCTACTTGTCTGTAGCTATCGACGGAAAAGGAACAAACGCAATCAAAGTCGTTGGGAACTTATCGGTGACGATCAAAAATCCTTGATCGTTTAGTCGCGCGATGCCCTCCCAGTTTCGCCCTGCATCGGTGAGCTCTAGCTGAATAGAGGGCGTATTGGTTAGTGCGATGCCCCGATTACTGTAGGTGAATTCTACAAGGCGCTCCACTGTTGGATACTGGCGATGGGTAGGGCCCCTGCCATAGCGAACGACCAGCGGATCGCGATTTGGTACCAAATCGCGATCGCCCGCATAGAAATAGTTGATCGCCCAAAAGCGATTTTGCTCATCTAGCTGTGTCGCATCCGTGATCCGGTATTCAACAGTTGGGAAAGGGACCGATGGCAAAGGCGCTAGGTCAAAGCCGAAGCTATGCATTTGCGGTGCGGGGTTTACTTGCGCGCCGCTCACTTCATAAATGGAGATGATTTTGTTGTCAGTGAGCAGTAAGGCTTCATCGGCTTTGTTGGGTGAAGAAGATTGGCTGGGGCTCTCTGCTAGTCGAGTTGTGTCGATTGTCAGTTCGCTAAGATCAGGGGCTATCGTGCCCTGTACGACGTAACCCTTTGCAGAGCTGTTGGTTTCAGCTTCGATGGTGAGGAAAACTTGGTTGCCGCGAAATGCGATCGCCTCATAGCCTTCAAACCCTGCTATCTGTTCTCCTAGTGCCTCATCTTGGAAGGGAATCGGCTGTGGTGCGAGCGGCTCGGAAGTTTCTCCATTCAAGAAAGCGAGAATATCTGATTTCTGCAAGGCAAATACATTGCCGCCAAGCCGTTTGGGATACTGCGGTAGGAGAATTAGCCAGTCGCCATACCAGTCTAGCCCGGACACTTCAGCTTCTCTCTCTGCGAGTGGTCCGGAGATTTCAATGTTGATAACCGGTTGTTCTTCAGCGGTAAGTGGTGAAGAGGCCGAAGCTGGACGATAGGTTCTAGGAGACTTTAAATGGTGTAGTAAGAAAATGCTACACAGTCCTAAGAAAAACGCTAGTTTGAGATGGGGTTTTCGCATTGAGAAGACGCCTGTTGGCTAAGTAGCTTCTGCCAATCTTAAGGGCTACGGTGCCATGAGTTGATAGGCTAGAGACGAAATTCATACTAAGGAACGCAACTTGCATGACTGTGAGCAGCAAAACCGCTAAAAAGCTACTCTACGACTTTATGTTTGAAAGCGAGAATGGTCAGCAGTGGGTAGAAGACGTGTGGGGGCTCAGCCCATTTTTGGGTCAGGGTGCGGCCAATGCATCTGAGGTAATAGGCGCGCTGCTCGAAACCTGTTCAGAACGGCAGCTGAATCTAGTGGTTTCTAGTTTGTACGCGGCGCACAAGGCTACTATCAGCGAGCTTGATTCGGCCAGCGAATGGAGAGTGTCTATTGATCCTAAAGACGCGGTCGACTGAATCTTGAATTAAGCGCATTTAGAGCGGCTGTGGTTCAAATCCAATAAAGCTGGCTACGATTACGGTAGGGAAGCTTTTGACGGAGCGGTTGTAGTCTTCTATGGCTTGGTTGTAGCGCATGCGCTCGGTGGCGATGCGGTTTTCGGTGCCAGCAATTTCGTACTGTAGGTTGACGAAGAGTTCGCTGGATTGCAGCTGTGTATTGCCAGCCGCGAAGGTTTGGAAGTTGGCGATCGCACTTTTCATCTCTTCATCTGCTGCGCTGCGTTCTGCCACTGTATTCGCCGCGAGAAATGCCTGCCGAGAGTCAGCAAGCGATACGATGATCTCTAATTCTCTATCTGCATAGGATTCGGCAATGTTGGTGAGCTGTGGGATTAAGTCAGCTCGGCGCTGCATTTGGTTTTCGACCTGCGCCCACTTGCCATCAACGTTTCCTTGGGCCGCGTTCAGATTGTTGTAAACGCCGCTGGTCCAGAGCGCGGTGAATAAAATGCTAGCTGCTGCGATCGCACTGCCCACTTTGAACATCTTTTGCTTTTGTTCTGCCGCGAGCTTCTTCTGTCGTTGTTCTGCCTGTAGCTCTGCATAAGCCTGCTGCATCACCTCTGGTGGAATAGACACTTCACTGCCCGCTGCCATCAGCTCTTCGAGCGAATAAGTACCGCCATTTGGCTGCTGGTAAAGTCGGCTCGCTTTCTCTAATACTGCGGGAACCAGCTCTTCAGGGATAGCGCTTTCGGGATTCATGATATTGTCCTAATCGTTTGCATGCTTGAAAATTTTGATTGCCAAGGCCGTTGGCTACCAGCTGCTACCTGCGCCGCCGCCACCACTGGAGCCGCCACCAAAGCTACCACTGCTAGAACGGCTAGAAGAAGACCTGCTTGATGAGGAACTGCTAGAACTGCTAGAAGACTTTTTAGGAATGGTTACTGTTTTTCGAGTGTGTTCCTTGCAGCAGTGGCAATACTTCGTAATCACCCGACGCCCCGAATGCGAGTATGTGGCCTGTTGGGTAACGACCGACTTGACGGTCAGTGTCAGCGCATTACAGGTTTTGCAGTTCCTGAAGTTTTGTCTATCCAGTACGAAGGAGAGTAAGTGAATAGATAAGTCTGCGCTTTTTTGTTTTTGGCTTGACGTTTTTGGGCTTGCAGCTGAAGGGAGAGATGCTGTCTTCGATGCCAAGGGAGAACAGGTTGTGCAGCACCAGCCTTCATAGGCTTTGCTACCAAGCTTGACTTCAAAGAGTTGTGGGCGAGTGAGGTGTGTATTGATGAGCTGCGCTGAGGTGAGCGTTTGCATAGGGCGATCGCACGACTCGCAGGTTACAGGTGCCATGTCATGGCTAGCTCGAAACAGCCTGACCAAGCCTGCCATAGTGCCAAAAACAGCGGTTAACAAAAAGGGAGAAGCAAAGAGCGCATTGCCAAAAAAGAGTACGCAAAAGGGCAGTATCAACAGTAAAAAGGCCAGCCCCACTTTACTCAGGATTCCGCCTGTTTTTTGCTGAAGACGAAAGATGACTATTAAAAAGAAAATTGCCGCTGCCAGCAGCATCAAAAATGCCAGTGGCGAGGGTACTCGTACGAAGAAAGCAAATGGCGACCATACGATAAGTGTGCACAGCGTAATCATAAAAAGGCTCTTATACGCTTTTTCACGGGTCTCAGATGGCAGCTTATTGTGACTAAAATGACAAATTCCAAATTCTGTAGTTAGCCAGCCCCAGGTAACTATAGGTACCCAGAACGCGTTAAACCCTCTCAACGGTAGTGCCGCAATCGAGACTAGAAACAATAACAGAAAAAGTACGAGAGCCGTGCGGTTTAGCTGTTGATTGCGGTGGTGAACCGTCAGCCAGCTACTGCTTTTTGCCAAAACTACAGTCGCTTTCTTACAATTTTCTATGTTGAAGAAAATCTTGAAGTTGTAGAT
>JBHJIY010000086.1:0-37182 GCA_050042985.1 Phormidesmis sp.
ATAGAGAAAGTTCACCGCCCAACCCGTTTTTTCATTGGGTGGCTTGTGCTCTAGCTGTAGCCAGTAGGAGCTAATTAGTAGCTTACGCACCAGCGGCACAATCGCCTGCACGCGCTTTGCATCATCTGGCTCGCGCTCCAAGATATCTTCCATCTCAGTGAGGAAGCGATACATCCGATAGGTCCGCTCCGGCGGCTCCGTTTCCACCGTGCCAAATTCTGTACAGAGGCCATCATCCGTAACTAGCCAATTTTTCATAACACAAAAGAAAGCTGAGCCCCAAAAAAGCCGAGCCAGAGAAAGTCGTCAATCCCTATATTACAAGGTTCATCTGAGATGTCGGTGAGTAGCCCAGCGCATGGCATGATCAAATTTTAGATAGTCAGACTAGGCTCAAGATAAGAAGATCACAGTCAGGAGAAAGCCATGCTGAAACCACTGAATAGAGCACTCTTCTTGGTGTTGATTGGGCTTACCTTTGGCTGTCAGGAGGCTGATATGTTTGGGCTAGTGCCAGTGACTGACGAGCCCATAACTCAGGCAGACTGTGAGGCGCAGGCCGGGTTTGCGTTTGTTGGCGGGGGTAAGTTTTTGATGGGGAGTGACGTAGATGAGCGCGAATATGCCTATCGAATCTCAGCCGAAGGAGCCGCCGACTCGCCCGCTGATGTAGCCAGAATCGAATCCAGGTATCGTGAGCAAGGCTGGTTCGACCGAGAGCCAGAGCGGCAAACCCAAACGCTACCGTCTTTTTGTTTGGGTGAAAACTTAATCACGAATACGGACTATCAAATCTTTGTGCGCGCCACGGGCCACCCGGAACCTAATATCACCGCAGAAGATTATCAAGAGCAGGGATTTCTGGTGCACGACTATAGCGAAGTTGAGCCTTACTTGTGGCAAGCGGATCAGTATCCAGCGGGGCAAGGTCAGCATCCGGTGGTGCTGGTTTCCTATGAAGATGCGATCTCTTACGCCCAGTGGCGATCGCAGCGAGATGGCGTGACCTACCGATTACCCACCACCGCAGAGTGGGAAAAAGCGGCTAGAGGGACAGACGGGCGTTACTTTCCGTGGGGCAGTGAATGGCAAAATGACGGGACGAACTGGGCGAAGCATGGGCCCTATGGGACGAGTGCGATCGCATCCTACCCAGCCAGCCAAAGCCCTTACGGCATCGAAGACATGGCCGGCAACGTCTTTGAATATACCAGCACCCTCATCGAAAAATCCAACGGCGCTGAAGAGGTGCTGTTAAAAGGATGTGGCTGGGATGACTATCCCGGCTTTTGTAGAGCCGCCTACGAACACGATCGCCCAGTCGACTCTAAGCACATTTTATTTGGCTTTCGACTGGTTGTAGAACCGTGACATAGACTAGAGTTAATACGCTCATTAGAACCGGCCTATTGCTATGGCTTACAGTGACTTTTCACTCTCTCAAGTGAAGAAAGAGTTTGCACTTGTCGAAACAACAGGCTGTCTTTTTCCTCAAAATATTGCGCTTGAGCCCAGTGAATGGCTATCAGAAACGCTTCGCCATAGCCTCACACTGGCTATTTCCTCCTCTAGTGAAAAGGCCCGTTCAGAATTTATCATTGCACCTATCCTCATAGAGATAAAACGTCGAAATTCTCAAAAAATTGCTATCCACTCGGGTGAACGACTAGACATAGATAGTGATCAGGGTTTAAAGGGAGAGTGTGATTTTATCCTTTCAAGAGGCCCCGTATCCTCAACCATAGAGACGCCCATTATTTCTTTGGTAGAGGCTAAAAAAAACGATATTAAAATTGGCCTTGGCCAGTGTGTTGCGCAGATGATAGGCGCACAAAGATTCAACCAAGCAGAAGGCAATGACATCTTGACGATTTACGGTTGTGTCACCACAGGTGAAGACTGGCAATTTCTGATGTTAGAAGATAATCGTGTCATCATCGATACCCAGCGCTACTACATAAACGAGCCTCAAAAGGTTCTGGGCATCTTCCAAAAAATAGTAGATGGCTACACACTGCTGCCAGAACAAGTAGCGGCTTAACCTCTATCATCAACTTCTCGTATCACTACAAACCAAACAACTTCGCTCTCTTGATCACCTGTACTCATAAATATTGTGTCAGAACCAAACAACAGATCCGAACAAGCTTCTTCTCCTCAAAGTACGCAGTCCCTGTCTGAGTTGCAGCGTTTGATCGATGTCATCGCACAGCTTCGCAATCCCGATGGCGGCTGTCCTTGGGACTTAGCACAAACTCCTGAATCACTGACACCGTATGTAATTGAAGAAGCCTACGAAACCGTTGACGCGATTAAAAACGGAACAGTCAAAGATGTAGAGGAAGAGTTAGGAGATCTGTTGCTGCAAGTTGTTCTTCAAGCGCAAATCTACCAGGAACGAGGAGACTTCGATTTAGGAGATGTTGCTCGCGGCATTACCGAAAAAATGATCCGGCGTCATCCACATGTATTTAGCGATGTCACTGCCGAAACACCCGCAGCGGTAAATGCCAACTGGGAGCAAATTAAAGCCGCTGAGAAAGGGGAAACCTCAGCTCAGCTATCGCCGAAGCTAGAGAAGTACGCCAGCTCCATGCCACCGCTACTGGGCGCAATGAAGATTTCGAGGAAGGCGGCTCAGGCTGGATTTGAATGGGAGAGTTTGGAAGAGGTGTGGGAAAAGGTGGAGGAGGAGATTGGAGAGCTAAAGAGTGCGATCGCCAACGAACCCAAAGCCAACCAAGAAAGCGAACTCGGCGACGTCTTTTTCTCCCTTATCCAAATCGCCCGCTGGCAATCGCTCAACCCCACCGCTGCCCTACAAGGTACCAATCGCCGCTTCATTCAACGCTTTTCGCAAGTAGAAACGCAAGCTGATAAAGCCCTCACAGACTACTCCACAGAGGAACTAGAAGCCTTCTGGCAAACAGCAAAGCGCCAAATTTCTCAAGCGAAGGAAAAGGGATCGAACTAAGAACCCTAGAGGGTACTTTTGACGACCTCACACTACGCTACTTGAAGTGCTTTTTCTGTTTTGACAGCAGTGGACTGCGCACTCTTCTGCTGCTGTAGTTTGGGTTGTAAGTAGTAATTACGAACAAATATCTCAATCTGCGTAAGCGCTTTTGACAGGGTATGTTCTGTAGGAATGTGCTTTATGCCCTGATGACAGACCTCGGTAAGGGGAAGCTGTAGCCACCAAGATTGTGGAGCACTCCCATAACGCTCACGTAGCGAATCCAAAAAGGAGATAGGGCTTTGTGCAGATTGCGTTTGAGCACTGCTCACCGGATGTAGCTGAATCTGTGAGCAAGGATGCTCACTCAACGTAACAAAAATAGCGTAGTCTGATTGAGTAAGCGTATCTGCTGCCAACGTAGACATCTGCTCATCCAACCTTGCACGTACACCGGGTATTTGCCAATAGTTGATCTCTTTGGTGAGCTTTTGAGTGAGCTGATTTTCTTCGTGGCAGATGATCCAGAACTTAGTTTCAGAAGGTGTCGTGACTGACATAGTATGAAGCCCGAACGGTTTGTTGCAATATTTTGTAACGAATAGATAGAGGTAACCACAGCGTAAACTCGCCCCTATCCCGCAGTAAAAAAACAGCAGAAAGAGACTACAAAAGAAGCTATGTGATTGTCGATGAGATGCGTAAGAGCGAAAGCTTATTTCTTTGGCTTACTTGTTTTAGATTGCCCTAGCCTTTCTACAGAATCAACTGCATTTGATCTGTTTTTTCTAAGGGAAAACACGGCACTTACAATTTGTTGATTCATCTGCCATTTATGCGTAATTATCGAGATTGATTGAACGTTCTACAGGGTGCGTGTACCAGGTGATAACGCAATACTTCAAGCATCCTCAAGGTTCACCGTTTATTTACGGAAAGGGCCAATCCAGATTGTTGCACCCGTCACTAGAGGAATCAACGCAAAGATACCGCCAAAGATAAAAGAATGTTCTTTAACGAAGGGAATCGCGAGCAAAGCGCCAATCACAATACCGCAGTATATCAGTGCAGCAAAAGGCACAATGCAGATGAGAAAAATCATCAGTCGCTCATTGGATTCAATAGAAGACATAGGGAAAGAAAGAATGAGGGCTGGGAAGAATGCTTCGAGGTAGCATGCGATCGCTCGGATGCTCTAGAAAGCCACAAGCTGCTACTAATCAGGAATAGATAAACTCAGAACTGTAGGTACGGTTAGCTTCCCCATAGCTGCTCAAAAGTTTGCGATACCATGCATAGTAGCCGATAACATCAATGCCGATAACTATAGGAGGCCGATAGCTTCATAGGAGAGCTGTTCTTCGCTTTTACTGCCGTTTGTCACACTGCTAACTAATTTTGCTTTCCAAAAAATCCTCAACTAAACGCCAAAAGAAGAGCGCTCAGACCGCCGACCGCGCCAAGAAAGGAACGCGCGGAGACGGAATGGGACCGGTTTTGCTGACGGCGCTAATGTTTTTAGGCGTCGCCTGGACATTGCATATCTGGTCGCTTTCTCCCAGGTCGCTTAATATACTCGAGCCGACCGACTGGGTAGAGTCACCGCTGCCGCTAGAAATGGAGGGCGGCGACCCCTATCTGCGAGCGCTGATGCGAACGATTTCAGCATCGGAGTCGAACACAGCAGATCCTTATCGGCTGCTATACGGAGGAAAGCGCGTTACCGACTTGAGCGGGCATCCCGATGAGTGCATCACCATTGTCAATGGCCCTAACAAAGGCAACTGCACGACAGCTGCAGGGCGATATCAGTTCTTAACGACGACCTGGCAGCGGGAAGCGCGCAACTACCATCCAGAGCGACCTGCCTGGTATGAGATGTGGGAGCGGCCCAGCTTTGAGCCCGAGTTTCAAGACCAGGTCGTACACGATTGGCTAGCCGACCCAGCAGCGTGGGGCGCTGATATTTCGGGGCTTCTACGCGATGGCGAAGTAAATAGGGTACTAGAGCTACTTTCGGGCACGTGGACTAGCTTGGGATACGGAATTGAGGATAATAGTATGTCGGCATTGCTGCCACGGATCTATGATGAGATGCTGGCGGAGGAATTAGTGGGGCTAGAGTAGTCGAATGGCAGCCTTTCGAACGGTTATTTTAGAAGCACACGATGGCACACGGTGGCGATCGCTCTCTCAGCTACCTACCTGTGACGATGCCAAGTTCAATCAATACCTGCTTTGGGGAAATCCTACGCTCTCTCCGCCGCCGCAAAAGTCTGAAGGGTTTCCGCCACTCCCAGAAGACTGCAGCGGGCGGGTGCAGTCACGATTAAAAGGACTGGCCTACTATGTCACCACTTGTTTTGACTTGGCAACGTTCAAAGCAGGCGTAGATCATGCGGCCAAGGCCTACAAAGGGTACAGTGCGCAGGTCATGACAGAGATGAAAGGTGCGATTGCTATGGCCCAAGTCCTGGCCGACGGCAACATCCCAGTCCGCTTCATCATCTTGCTGGACTATTAGTACTGCTCTTACTGGACTATTAGCACTTCAAAACCACCTAAAAGAGCTGGATAATAATGATTCGACTAGCACGCCCAGAAGATGAAACCGAACTAATGAGCGTGGCTAAATCTATCGAGCTATTCGAGCCAGCAGAGCTAGAAACCGTTCGAGAGATGTTTGCCGACTACTACAACGGAACTGACAAGACCGAAGAATTTTGGCTCGTATATGAAATCGATGCGGGTACTGTGGGCGCAGCCTACTGCGCACCTGAGCGGATGACAAACGGAACTTGGAATCTACTATTCATTGGGATTCGACCGGAGCATCAGGGCAAAGGCTATGGGTCTGCTATGGTGCGTTATGTTGAGCAAATGCTTGTGGAAAAGGGCTCGCATTTATTACTGGTAGAAACGCTGGCAGATTTTGAGAATACCCGAGCGTTTTACAAAAAGTGTGGGTACGAGGAAGACGCCCACATTCGTGACTTTTACGAAGTGGGCGCAGACAAAGTAATCTATCGCAAGGCGCTAGGTTAATGAACAGAAATTAAATCAACAGAACTCCACCCAAAAGCGTCATCGAGACAGCAACAACAAATGCGAAAAGCTTAGCGTGACTATTTCTAGCCGGTACTATGCAAGCTGATCAATCACCGCCTTTATCTGACGGATTTTCTTCTCAGCCATATTGTTTTTGAGACAGGCGATCGCCCAATCAAATCCGGCTTCTATCGACTCTACTTTGCCTACTCGCCATAGGTAGAAACCACTATTCCAAACGGCAGAACGACTAATTTCGTTGTTTTCTCCAGCAATCGTAGCTCGATAATCTACAAGCAAAGCTTCTATGTTTTCTAAGACTGGATCAGTCCCTTCAAATCCATAGTCGCGAGGATGCAGCAACAGCCTTTCAGCGTTGAGTTCGCCTGCCTCCAGATGATTAAGGCTGATGATAGCCGTGCGATCGCGCGCAATATCACAACTTCCTTCCAGTCCTTTCACCGTCGTAAAAAATTCTGTTCCCCGTTCAGTAAAAGCAGTCTGCGTCCGCTCTTCGGTCGGCGGATGCACATAGCCACTCACGACATTACTTTTCCCTAAGTAGGGCGACCACATAATCTCTACCGTCGCAAGTGTTGGCCGCTTCCCAATTTGCTCGCGGTAGGCCACCATTGCCTCCGCCTCTGGAAAATGCGCCGCCTGATAGACAAAGGCAAAACCCGTTTGTTCAAAAACTGACTGAACCTGACTTAGCGTTTTCAATCGAGGCCAATCGAGACCCAAGCCTGCCAAAATTTCGAGCGTCGGTAAGCCGTATTTTGTCGGCATTCTGCCGCTGCCATGCAGAATAACGGGGCAGTCGGCAGCAGCAAGGATAAGCGCGGTGAGCGGATTGATCGGCGCTGTGCGCGATCGCCCGTCATAGGGATTGGAAAAAACCGTCACCGGATACTCACTATCGACTGGGCCAAGCATCGGCCCCATAGCATCATAGGTATCGAGCATACCCGCCAACTCGGTGGGCGTCGGCCGCTTGATACGCTGCGCAATCATAAAAGCACCGATTTGAGCCGGGGTCGCCTGTTCGCGCAGCATCATCTCTGTGGCAAGCGCCGACTCCTCACGACTTAGCGACTTAGAGGTATGGGTACCACTCCCTACTTTTTTTAGCAGATCTCGAAACTGAGCCGAATACGCCTCTGTAGATCGCGGGAGTGAGTGTTTTGTTGGGCTTTCTCTATCGGTCAGTAAATCTTTGCTCATAGTAATGAAGCGCTGCCGCAGTGAAAAAGGTCGGCATGGAAGAGTCAACAAGTATAGAGAATCACAACGTTTTTTGCTGATTGCACCGAGCTTTTTATGCTTTTCTTCCGCTTTCCGCCGCTTCCTGCCGCTTCCTTAAGAGGGAATTTCAGAAAGCAAGCGACTATACTTAGCTGGGTTCGCACCTGTTTTCACACCGTCAACGGTACGCAGCGGGCCAACAGCAGCATCGGTCGTCAGGGCGGGTTTTGAAAAAGGCTGAACCGCCGCAATATCGCTAATTTGGCTAAAATAGCTACCCGCCTGCTGACGCACCAGCTCACAAAACTGCTGAATCGGCGGAATCATGAGTCGGTCGTGGGTCGTCACCATCACCACTTTGCGCAGCAAAACCGGATCACCTGTGGGGCGAACAACCAGATCAGGATCTCGGCGACTGTCAATGAGAGCTGACTGTGGCAGCAGCGCCACCAAATTTCCCTGACGCACCACGCCTCGAAAGGCATCAAGCGTATTGAGTTCGAGGGCCACCTTCAAATCTCTACCGTGCTCCTGAAACTGGCTTTGCACAATCCGCTGCATGCCATAGCCATCCTTAAATACCACCTGCGGAAAGCGAGCAATTTCGGCCCAGGGCACCACATCATACTCAGCGAGCGGGTGACCAGCGGCTATCAGCACCTGCACTGGTTCTTCGTACAGTGGCGTGACCACCATTTCCTGATTGCTGGTGAGCAGAGGATTGTGCATCACGATGGAGATGTCAACGAGGCCATCGCGAAGGACTTTTAGCGCGCGATCGCTCCCCAGCGCCGTCACCCGCAGCTGCACATCCGGATGCCCCGCACAAAAATCGGTCACAATCGGCGGCAGCAAATACGCACATACCGAATGAATCCCCGACACACACAGCTCCGTTTGCTTGCCGTTCACCAGGTCATCAATATCCTGCTGCGCCTGATTCCACTCCTTACAAATGCGTGTTGCCCTCGGCAGCAAGCTACTCCCCGCCAGCGTCAGCTTCGCTTGCCCCGTCCGGTGAAACAGCGGCTCCCCCAGGTCATCTTCTACCGAGCGCACCTGGCGACTAATGGTTGACTGCGTCACCCCGCACTGCCGAGCAGCCGCCTGAAAGCTACCCGTATCAGCGACCGCTAAAAAAGCCTGCAACTGCTCTAAACGCATAGAAATACTCAGAAGGTTAGCTTTGTAGCACTTGAAGGCGGCAGAAAATAGCACGCTCTGTCAAACATGCTACTTACGGAACCTTTAGTATGCCTATCAAATGTAAATTGCGACAGGACTTACTTTTGTAAGAGTTGCTACGGTCTGAAAAGATAGAACGCCTACACGCCTTATAAAAAATGATGATTTGGTTAGTGCGTTACTATGGCAGCAGTAAGGTAGAAACAGTAAGGCTCGGAGGTACATTTACAGTGGTTCAAGCGCCTAAAAAAGGGCCAACACTAGAGGCATTCCTAGCATTACCCGAAACAAAGCCTGCCAGTGAATATACAAACGGCTCCATTAGCCAAAAGCCGATGCCTCAAGGTAAGCACAGCGCACTACAGCAAGACCTTGCAAACATCATCAACACATCCGTTAGGTCCAAAAAAATTGCTCGTGCCTTTCCAGAGCTTCGCTGTAGCTTCGCTCCAAATTCTGTCGTGCCAGACATCGCGGTTCTTCTTTGGGAACATATTCCGCGTGACGACAACGGCGAAATCGCGAATGTCGTGTCTTTGGCCCCAGATTGGACAATCGAAATCTTATCGCCAGGGCAAAGCAGTGCCAAAGTAATCAAAAAGATACTGAGTTGCCTAAGACATGGCGCTCAAATGGGCTGGCTAATCAACCCGAAGGACAAATCTGTTTTTGTTTACTGCCCGCAGCAGGAAATCGAAGTCCTAGACGAGCCAGAAAACGTGCTGCCTATGCCAGCCTTTATGTCAGAGCTGACACTGACGGTAAAAGACTTATTCGAGCTTCTATTGGAATAGCCTTTCTAACTTAGATCAAGCTGTGCAACTACGGAATCTCTACGAAGGTAAATTGGCTGATGTTGGCAGTTTCAATTGCCGCCAAAATGTTATCTGTAGCTAGTTTTATGCGTGGCCAGCTTGTCGTTCCCAAAATGACTACGGCAAGTGTGCGATGGTTTAAATTTTGCTCGAAACGCAAATTTTGATCAGTTGTAAGGAATACTTCAAAACCCTCCTCTTCGGCTGCGCTCAGCAGATTACCATTTCGTAATCTAGACCAGCCCTTTTCGTAGGCAGTCGATACATCATGAAGAGGAAGATACCGTTGCAATGGAGCGGGAACTCCTTGGTCGAAAAGAATCTTCATTAGGCTACAGAGGCTGTAGCGCTTTGGGCAACGTGCTCCAGTACTTCCTTCACCTGATCAATTGTTACACCAGGAAACCATTGCACAAATTGTGTGATGGTAATACCGTCTTCAAGATTCTCGAATAAGGCCGATATGGGCACACGTGTTTTTTGAAAAACCCAAGCCCCACTGACAACTTCGATATCTCGTTCTACTGCCTTGCAACTAGCCCAGTTAATCATGTTTTTAAGACCAGCCTCACTGCCTACGCAGATATTATTATAAACTCAGCTTTTCGAGCCAACCATGGATTCGATAGTAGATACGTTTTCCTGCACCTGCTTCTCCAGCTGCTGAAGTCTTTCTACTTCCTGCTCACGATTGATCTCGTGCTGCTGTTTTTGTTCCACTAGGTTTGTTAGCTCACCTTTACGAGAGTCGATATCGTTGCTAATGCGGTCAATAGCGCGCGCTTCATAGGCATTGAAGCAGTCTTTTACCGCTTTGCTGATGCTAGGGGTTTGTTCTTCAGCAATGCGAGGCAGGTGTTTTACAAATTCTTTTTTGGTCGCTTTCAAAAACTCCTGTCGCACAAATTCAGCCTGCACGGCAAAAATACCACCTGCGGCCATGATGACGCCAATGATATTGAGAAATAGGCTGCTGAAGATAACGCCAATAATTTGCAGCGCAATGACAATACACACGTAGGCAAGTGCAGACTGCATCACCGACTGCCAAAAGCCATTGAAGGGGCGTACCGCATCGTTCAAGTTACCAGGAATATCTTCAAACACATCTTTGATGTTGTCGACCCAGACTTTCGCTTTTTTAGGATCGAAGTCGTCGCCCACCGCATAAAATCGGCGACCCATAATCTTTTCATGAATGACTTCAACGACTTCAGCGTAGGCCACCTGATACTCTACGGCGTTGGCATTGAGTTCATCGAAAGCGGTCCCGATGGTTTGCTTGGCGGTAAATTCCCAGGCCGCTAGGCGAGCGTTGATATAGCGCTCAAAGGCTCGCTTGAAGGCTTTGTGAAATTCCTGACGCTTTTCGGCTTCCAAAAAGTCGAGGAATTCCAAATCGGGCTGGGAGCTGGCAAAGTCGCTTTTAAAGGTATTTTCCAGCTCTAGGATGTAGGTTTTGAAAGAGTTGCTGATGATTTTGGCGTTGATGTCGCGGCTGGTGGTGATGACTTTTTGGTAGCGATCTCGTATCTCCTCCAATTTAGTAAAGTCACTCTCTACCGACGCTACCTTTTCTTGCAGCGTCTCCAGCGTTTCATCCAGCAGCGGAATCCGCCGTGAAATAGAAGTACTCACGTTTCGGTAAGCCCGGCTAGCCACGCTCAAAGCTCTATCGAGTTCGGCCGGACCTCGCTCATGAGCCAAAAACTGATCTAGCCCTTCTAGCTGTTTAGGGAGCCCAGATCCTTCAAGCGGTTGGCCTTTCAGCCTAGCGCGCAATGCTTTCAATGCCGACACCTCAAACAGCCGTAGATCTTGCTCGGGAGCGGTGTAATTCTGCAAGTTTTGCTGAAATAGCTGGCGTACTCTAGTTTCAGCACCCGCCAAAGCCTCTATATCATTTGGATCGATCAGCTCAGACTGAATCCGGTCCCAGCCATTGACAATGAAAAACAGAGCCAGACCCGAGTCTTTGAGATAGTTGTTGAGATAGCGCTGCTCGTCGAGGGTAAAGGGCTGAGTAGCATTGAGGACAAATAGGACTGCCTGCGCATCGCTAAGGTAGCTGAGTACTTGGTCATTACGCGCTTCGGTATCGTTGAGTCCGGGCGTATCGATCAACTCTATGCCCTGCTGCAAAAGCGGCAGCGGATACTCCACGACTACGCGGCTAATGTGGGGAAAAGCCTCCTCGTTCTGAGTCTCCAGCCGTTTTGATTCAGCCGGGTCGATGGTGTAGTCACGCTTGAAGGTCTCTAGGCTAATAGTTTCTGGCGTACGCTCTGCGTCTTTGAAATATAGGGTTACGCGTTTTTCTGGGCCGTAGCGTAAGGTCGTCAGCAGCGCGGTACAAGGGTTTACATCGCTTGGCAGCAGATTCTCACCGATGAGGGCATTGAGCAGAGTGCTTTTGCCACGCTTCATATCGCCCATCACCATGAGGCGATAGGTGCCTGCATTGAGGCTATTGGCAGCCTGCTGAATTTCATGAATAGAGGTCTTCAGGCTTAGCTGACCCGACTCTTCTGCGCCAGCAAGTTCGGCAGTTTCTACGAGCGCGCTCATCTGGCTCAGCGATGTGGCAATATCTGCGCGCTTAGCAGTGAACTGCTCCCAGTCTTTTAGGGTTTCCGTAGGTGTTGCCGCAGCTGAGTCAGGGACTGTTACCGGGTCCAATACATTATCCAATACATTAAAAGAGGGGACTGCGAGAGTATCGTTTTGGTCTGCGCCTGAAGATATGGTCATACTGAGTCAGTAGGATTTTCGTGCCATTACAAGAGGTAGATTCACTCCAGGCTACCCTCGATTCGGATAAAGCGAAGAAATTACTCAGTTTGTTTAAACGCAGGCGCACCATAGCGAATGTAGCGTTTGCCACAAGGTCACAGCCTTTCAAAAGTGGCTGATAGGTACGTCAATACGCTCAACTATTCTATCGCTCTACAACTTGTTCAATATGCTCACAACAAAGCAGCGTACATAAGCGCCCAATACCTCTTTACGCTACTCACCAAGCGGCCAGAGTTTCTGCAACATACTGCTTTTCAACGGGCGATGAGTGCAGCTGCCGAAGATAGTTTTGAGCTTGGGCTTGCGCAGTTCTAGGATCAATTTGCTTCAGGGCATTGAGCGCATGCAGTCTGAGCCGAGGATCTGGATGGCTCAAAATTGGGATCACACTATCAATTGCATCTGTAGCACCCAGCCTGGCTAAGGACGAAAGCACAGCTTGCAGAATGAGCCAAGTTTCGGAACTAGAAGATAAGTCACCCTTAGGTGGGTCTATTAACTGCGAGGCTTTTATCCATTCGATCAGCGGGGCGGCGGCGATCGCACGTAACGCCTCTTCACGCGTTTGCCCTAGCGCCCGCGCAATCTCCTTTTTCACCACAGGCATAATCTCTGGCATCGGTGATTGAAAGGCGTTAGCCAGGTAGCTCACAGAGCTAGCAACATTTAGCCAGCCTAGGGCACGCACGATAGCAACTTTCACATGGGTAGAAAGGGGCGTAGTGAGCCGTTCACCGAGCGCTGTAATTGCGGCCTCACTGCCTAGTCTGCCAAGGGCAGTTGCACTTTCACTCGCAACCGTCTCGTCTGTTGCCAGCAGACATTGCGTCAAAGGCGTAATCAAATCCGTTACCGCTAACAGGTCGCGGCGGCGACCTAAGGTGCGAATCGCCTCTATACAAATAGGAGGCTTGTCTTTAAGGGCGGCAAGGAGCACAGGTGTGATGCGGGCATCGTGAAAGCTGCCCAGGGCTTCTATTGCGATCGCTCTCAGCTCAGGATGAGGATCGTCAACAATGCTGAGCAAGGGCTCAATAACTGCGCTGCGGCGAATGTAGGCCAGCGTCCGCGCGGCGAGAATACGCTGGGCATCTAGCTGTAAATCCAACGGGGCATCTAGTCCCGGCTGTTCTTCTTTTACCGAGGTAGCGAGTAAGTCACTCAGCGTTTTAATCGCGCTTTCACCCAGGGTAGATAGCGCTTTGCTCACTTCTATCTGGAGTTCTTCGCTATGGGTGGTAACCAAAAGCTGCGCCAGAGCCGTGACAATGGTCGGGTGCTCGAACTGGCTGAGTATGCGAATGAGAAACCACTGAGTGTCTGGGTCTTGCTGCGTTTTTAGCTGATAGATGAGCGGGGGAATGATGCGATCGCCCCACTGAGCAAACTGCCGTGAAAACTGCTTGGCATAGTCCCACTGGCTGTGAAAGTCTCCCACTGCAAGCTGCTCAATAGCTTCAGCTATTTGTTTCTCTAAAGGCGGCGGCTTTATGTCGTTGGGATCTACAGCCTGCGATGAGGCGGCAGTTACAGATTCTCCAGACGACATAGCCGAGTAGCTCCCAAGTAGCGCTTAAAGCGACGGTGAAAAATGACCTAACAGAAAAACGATTGCTCAATAATATAGTTGGCTTTACTTTACTTTTTCATCTCCTTAAACAGTCGTCAAATTTCCGCCATCAAATAATTTTACATCGTCATTTTTTCTATTTTGAAAGTAATTTATAAAAGCATTTATACGAGCATTCGAGCAACGGCTAACTGTCTAGGCCAACTATCTACAAGTGTTCGCCTTACTAAAGAGGGAGAAAACCATATCTCAAGCTTTGTGCGGTCCGCTTAGGCTTCACTGTAGGTCACCGCATTCATCACCGTATTCATCTCAGCCGTCGTCCAACCAGTCATCTCACCGGGAACGGTCGAGAGAACGCAGAGCAAACTTCTGATCGGCAGCCGTATTTTTCTGACTACGCCGCTCTTCTTTACGTACATCCACTGCTTCATGCTGCATTTGCAACCGGCCACTTAGCACCTATCTTTATAGATACGATTCTAGGACCCTTTAGAGCCAATAGATTCAGGGGATCGCGATTTTCGCATAAAGATTATGCAAAACTAGCCACTCATTCTGCCAAACGGTAGTGACTAATACAAAACCACTGGGTAGATTTCCATATCTTGAGAGCAACTCAAACAGCAAATGAGTTAAACAAAACCCTAAAACGGTTCCTTATAAGCGTGGTGGGTAGGCGTTTTATGTTGCCAGTCACTGACAACTGAAAGGTCTACCACTTTTCTTGAGCTACCGAATCATTAGCAGTAGTTTGAGGTCGATTGAAGGTTATTGTTGTAAAGTCCATACCTCAAAGCAATCCGTCTACACGTGTTTGCTGAAGGATAGAAAGGTAATAAGGCTAAAGGCAATAGCTTGTTTTTAAGGCCGATCATTAACATTTTGGGTGAACCATGGTTACGTCACCAAGCGTTGTAAAAAAAGAAAAAAAGAATAAGTTTGAGAAGTACAAAGCTGAGAAGGACGGCCTTGCCGTTAAAGACGAGCTAAAGCAGTTTGCTGAAATGGGTTGGGAAGCCGTCGACAAGACAGATCTCACCGGCAGACTCAAGTGGCTTGGCGTTTTTTACAGAGAAGTGACCCCTGGTAAGTTCATGCTGCGGCTGCGGCTGCCCCACGGCGTTCTTTCTA
Organism: Phormidesmis sp.; assembly: GCA_050042985.1. Classification (GTDB taxonomy): domain Bacteria; phylum Cyanobacteriota; class Cyanobacteriia; order Phormidesmidales; family Phormidesmidaceae; genus Phormidesmis. The sequence continues at coordinate 14,750 of JBHJIY010000086.1, forward strand.
GCCACAAGATGCGGGTGCTTGCAGAAATCGTTCAGCGCTATGGCGACGACGGCTGCGCAGACATTACCACCCGCCAAAACTTGCAGCTACGCGGCGTACGCTTAGAAGATATTCCTGATATCTTCAGCCGGTTCGAGCAGGCGGGCATTACCTCCATGCAGTCTGGCATGGATAACGTTCGCAACATTACCGGCTCTCCGGTCGCTGGCATCGCAGCTTCTGAACTCATCGACACCCAAGGGCTAGTCGTCAAAGTTCAAGACATGATTACCAACAATGGTGCAGGCAACTACGACTTCACCAACCTGCCCCGCAAGTTCAACATCGCGATTGAGGGCAGCCGAGAAGACTCAATTCACTCCGAGATCAACGACATTGCCTTCATCCCTGCATTCCAAGACGGCACCGAATCAAGCGAGTTAGGGTTCAACGTTATAGTCGGCGGATTTTTCTCTGCTAGGCGCTGTGAAGCCGCTATTCCATTGAATGCATGGGTGCCTGCTGACGACACTGTTGTTGAGCTGTGCCGCGCCATCTTAACCGTGTTTCGCGATAACGGCTCTCGGGGTAATCGCCAGCAAACGCGCCTCATGTGGCTAATCGAATCAATGGGGTTAGACCAGTTTCGCGCAGCGGTAGAAACGCAAATGGGCCAAAAGCTAGAGCCTGCCGCGCCAGAAGACGCCATTACCGAAGAGGGAAAAAGCGATCATCTGGGCGTGCACAAGCAAAAGCAGCCAGGGATGAACTACATCGGCCTTCACGTTCCTGTCGGTCATTTCTATTCAGACGATATGTTTGAGTTCGCTCGGCTAGCCGAGGTCTACGGCAACGGCGAAATTCGCCTGACCGTAGAGCAGAATGTGCTCATTCCCAACGTGCCCGACTCACGCCTGGAAGCCTTCTTGCAGGAAGAGCCCGTGAAGAAGTTTTCGATCGACCCTGCGCCGCTGTCGAGAGCGTTGGTGTCCTGTACTGGCTCCCGGTTCTGCAACTTCGCCCTCATCGAGACGAAGCAAAGAGCGCAAGCCCTGAGCCAAAAGCTCGACGCCATGCTAAATGTCGACCAGCCAGTGCGTATGCACTGGACGGGTTGTCCCAACTCTTGCGGACAGCCGCAGGTTGCCGATATTGGTTTCCTAGGAACCAAAGCCCGTAAAGATGGCAAGCCCGTCGAGGCTGTCGACATCTACATGGGTGGCAAGGTTGGCAAGCACGCCCAGCTTGGCGAACGCGTCATGAAAGGCGTACCCTGCGAAGACTTAGAAGAGGTTGTCTCTGGCCTCCTCAAAGAAAAGTTTGGTGCAACTGCTAAATGAGTTTAATGCGCCTAGTTATTTTGGCTAGGCCGCACACAGTGTTTCCCGGCCTGATATCTGCCATCAGCATATCGGGCCACCCAAAGAAAAAACCTACGGGCGGCAACCCATAGGCTTTTTGTTCAATCCGTTTTGAGACCAGTTGATAACTCGCCTGCGTGGGGATATATCAACTGCAATCAAAACATCTCTATACCTAGGAGCATAACGCAAGATGATCGGAGAGTTGTTTTCAAAAGCAACTCAAGGCAGGTACCGAATACTTCACCTGACTTGGTTTGCATTCTTTTTATCGTTTGTGGTGTGGTTTAACTATCCACCTTTCAAAACTACTATTGTTCAAGAGTTTGGCTTAACGCCAGGCCAGGCAGGCACTATTGGCCTGTGTAACGTGGCTCTCACCGTGCCAGCGCGTATCATCATCGGCATGTTACTCGACAAGTACGGCCCTCGTGTTACGTATTCTTTACTGCTGATATATGCAGCGATTCCTTGCCTTATTTTCGCAACGGCAACCTCTTTCAACCAGCTGGTGATTGGTCGCTTGCTGATGGGTATCGTCGGTGCGGGCTTTGTCATTGGTATTCGCATGACAGCTGAGTGGTTCCCCCCCAAGGAAGTGGGTACTGCAGAAGGTATTTACGGTGGCTGGGGCAACTTTGGCTCTGCGTTTTCTGCCTTCACAATGGTGCTGTTTGCGATCGCACTTAGCTTCCTCCCTGGCTCGTTCAACTTCGGCGAAACTCAGGCGTTCAACGTTCTCGGCTTTGGCTTCGGCAGCGATGTCCTGAACTGGAGAGCCGCAACTGCTGGCAGTGGTATTGTTGCTGCCCTCTATGGCGTCTTCTACTACTTCAACGTTACCGATACGCCACCTGGCAAAGTTTATCAAAAGCCCGAAAGCGCGCGTGGCATGGAAGTCACTACCAAGCGTGACTTCGGGTTCCTCCTAGCAATGAACGCGCCGCTCACTATCATCATGATGGTATTGGCATGGCGCTTGAAGAAAGTTGCCTTCTTGAACGATGCCACGATGGTGATTGTCTGGATAGCACTCCTTGCGCTCTATGCGTTCCAAGCGTACAACTGCTGGAGCGTGAACAAAGAGCTGATGACCGGCTCCAAAGTCTACTCAGCCGAAGAGCGCTACCGATTTAAGCAAGTTGCGCTGCTAGAGCTAACCTACATCGTTAACTTTGGCTCTGAGCTAGCCGTTGTGACCATGCTGCCTGCATTCTTTGAAGGTACGTTCACACTCGACAAAGCGACCGCCGGTATTATTGCTTCCAGCTACGCCTTTATGAACCTGGTCTCCCGCCCTGGTGGTGGCATCATCTCCGACTCGGTAGGCAGCCGGAAATGGACAATGACCGTTCTGCTCGGTGGTATGGGCATTGGCTATCTCCTCTTTAGCCAAGTTGGTGCAGGCTGGCCATTGGCAGCAGCAGTTCTCCTCGTGATGGCTTGTTCCTTCTTTGTACAGGCAGCAGAAGGTGCGACCTTTGCGCTTGTACCGCTGGTGAAGCGCCGGATTACAGGCCAAGTTGCAGGTAACGTTGGTGCTTACGGTAACGTTGGTGCGGTAGCTTATCTCACAACTTTGCTCTTGCTCAAGGAAGCCTTTATTCCCGGTGGTGAGGGTGTTGACCCAGCGGCTGTAGCTGCGGGAACAGCGCAGGCCAATGCGGCATTCTTCCAGGTACTGGGTGTAATGGGTCTCATCGTGGCCTTCCTATGCGCCTTCTTCCTAGATGAGCCTAAAGACTCCTTTGCTGATGCCCATGAAGGCGAAGAGCTACCGGCTGATCCTATCTCCTTCAATCAGCCCATGGTTCGCTAACGATGGCTTCACTTACCGCAGCTAACCCTATCGTCAGCATTGACTTTGACAGATTTGGCGGCTAGCGGCGAGTGCTTACCTTAAAAGATAGGAGGTGTTGTTCGCCTCCTATCTTTTTTAGTATTAGTCTTTACCCTTGACTGCTCACCCTCTCTCTCTTAATCCTTTGCCCCAAGCCCCGGAGGTTTCCATGGCGCTTTCACCCAAAACATTGTCAACCAAGACTCTGTGCCCTTACTGCGGTGTGGGCTGTGGTTTAGAAGTCTTTCCCCCAGCGCGTCCGGGCCGCAAAATCACGCGTGACAGCAACGGCAGGCCCATTTGGCAAGCCGTGGGCAACAAAGCACATCCTTCGAGTAAGGGGCAAGTGTGCATAAAAGGAGCCTCTGTCGGTGAGTCGCTCAACAAAGACCGGCTCCAAGTGCCGATGATGCGCGAATCGCTCGACCAGCCTTTTCGAGAAGTAAGCTGGGACGAAGCTTTTAGCCGCATCACAACAGAAATTCAAAAATCAATTGCGCAGCGGGGGCCGAACTCCATCTGCATGTATGGCTCTGGGCAGTTTCAAACCGAAGATTACTACTTGGCTCAGAAGCTGATTAAAGGCTGCATTGGCACCAACAATTTTGATGCGAATTCGCGTCTGTGTATGTCTTCAGCGGTGGCAGGCTACATCCAGAGCTTTGGTTCTGACGGACCACCCTGCTGTTACGACGATTTGGAGAAAACAGACTGCGCCTTCTTGATTGGGACAAACACCGCCGACTGTCATCCGATTGTGTTCAACCGGTTGAAAAAACACCATAAAAAGAACAAGAAAGTAAAGCTGATTGTGGTCGATCCACGCCGAACAGCAACCGCGAAAGATGCAGACTTGCACCTAGCGATTAAGCCTGGCACAGACATCGCTTTGCTCAACGGCATCGCACATTTGCTCATTCGCTGGGGTAAGCACGACCCGCTCTTTATTGACTATTGCACAGACGGCTTTGCAGAATATGCGCAGGTTGTGAGCGACTATCCGCCAAAGCGAGTCGCTGATATGTGCGGCATTTCGGAAGAGGATGTGCGACTCGCCGCAACGCTATGGGCGAATTCAGAGAATGTGCTGTCGCTGTGGTCAATGGGCGTGAATCAGTCGACGGAAGGAACGGCCAAGGTTCGCACAATTATCAACCTGCACCTGATGACGCAAAACATCGGCCGCGCAGGGGCAGGGCCATTTTCGCTGACGGGCCAGCCAAATGCGATGGGCGGCCGAGAAGCCGGTGGGCTAGCGCACATTTTGCCAGGCTATCGACTGGTGAAAAAGCCTGCACACAGGCAGGCCGTTGAAAGAGTCTGGCAGCTACCAGAAGGAAGTATTTCTCCTGTACCTGGGCTAGCGGCCTGGGATATGATGCTGGCTTTAGAAAGAGAAGAGGTCGGCGTCTTTTGGGTAGCTGCGACAAATCCGGCGGTGAGTATGCCGGATATTGAACGCACGAAAGCCGCCCTACTCAAGTCACCGTTCACTATCTGCCAAGACGCCTACTACCCTACCGAAACCGCCGCTTACGCCCACGTAGTGCTACCTGCTGCCCAGTGGGGCGAAGCCGACGGCGTCATGACCAACTCAGAACGCATGGTTACCCTATGTCCGGCCTTTCGCGATCCGGTGGGCAAAGCCATGCCAGACTGGGCCATTTTTGCTGAAGTAGGCAGACGGCTTGGGTTCACGCAGCAGTTTGACTTTGCCGATGCGGCAGCAGTCTATGACGAATTTGTGAGCCTTACGGCGGGTCGCCTGTGCGATATGAGTGGACTCAGCCACGAGCGCCTGGCCAAAAGTGGACCGATTCAATGGCCCGCGCCTATTTGTGAAACAGACGAAACCGCTGCTGACAAATTCGATAAGCGCCTGTATACCGACTATCGATTCCTCACAGACAATGGCCGAGCAAAGTTTGCGGCTTTCCATCTCAAGGGACTCGCCGAACCGCCAGATGACCAGTTCCCGATGGTGCTGACAACGGGTAGGTTGCTAGGACACTGGCATACGCAAACGAGAACAGGGCGAATAGAGAAGATTGTGCAGAAGTATCCGAAGCCGGTGCTGGAGTTGAATCCTCGGGATGCGCAGAAGATGCAGGTGCAGTCAGGGGATTGGGTAGAGGTGCGATCGCGCCGAGGCTTTGCCCATCTCCCTATCCTGGTCACCCAAAACATCCGCAAGGGGACCGCCTTCATGCCCATGCACTGGGGCTTCCTCTGGGCCGACAACGCCGAAGTCAATGCCCTTACACACCCAGAAGTCTGTCCGATTTCGCTAGAGCCCGAGCTAAAGGCCTGCGCAGTACAGCTAGTACCCATTCCTACGCCCGCACCCGTGCCCGCTGTGACTACAGCTAAACAAGTGTTAGCTATGGTACAACCTACGCAGGCGGAGAAGGTTAAGCAAACAGTGGGCGTTGGGCAGTATTAAACCCACGACTTAGATAGCTTCTACGCAGAGATGTATTCATAAGACAAAGACCTTCGACTATGCCAAAGCTCGATAACTAATTGGCATACGAATAACAAACGCGGCCCCTTGTTCTATGTCTTTATCCAAACTGAGTGTTCCTCCGTGGTCATCTTCAATAATTTGTCTTGCGATTGCAAGGCCTAGCCCAGTCCCCACACCAACAGGCTTAGTGGTAAAAAAGTGATCAAACACCTTTGAGCGATGTTCTTCTTCTATTCCCATACCATTGTCTTGAATGCGAATAACAACTTGGTTGGCCTGGTCTGTTGTGGTGCTGATTCGTATCTGAGGCAGCTGCTCAGAGTGAAAAGCGCTGGTTTCATCTTTTTGGCAAGCTGCTTTCATGCTGTAGATAGCATTGGCCAAAATAGCCAACATCACCTGGTTGATTTGCGCAGGATCGCACTCTACTTGCGGAATGTCGCCGTAGTCTTTGACAATTTCTATTTTCGGATGTTTGCTACTGGCCGCTAGCTGATGACCCAATACCACCAGCGTACTGTCAATGCCTGAGTGAATATCAGTTCGCTTGATACCAGATTCGTCCACTCGAGAGAAGTTACGAAGAGAGCCTACAATCTCACGAATACGAGCAGACCCCGAATGCATAGAAGCAATGATTTTAGGTAAGTCTTCAAGAATAAAATCGAGATCTACCTCAGCATCAGAAGATGATGAGTGAGTATTGGTGTCTGTCGTTTTTCTGTTCGGCGTTGTCTGAGCCAAGCCAACGATGTCGTTAACGTAGCTTTCAACATGAGGGAGGTTGGCGTGTATGAAGTTAATAGGGTTATTAATCTCGTGCGCGATCCCTGCAACCAGTTGGCCCAAGCTAGCCATTTTCTCACCATGAACAAGCTGAGCTTGAGACTGTTGCAGCTGCCGTAGCGTTGTGCTGAGCGCGGTTGTTTGCTGCTGGATAGTCTGTACGTATTCTGCCTGCTTCAGCGCAATGCCGAGTTGTTCGGCTACTTGAACTAACAGCTGTACTTCGCAGTCTTGCCACTGCCTAGGGCCAGCGTTCTGGTAAGTAGCCAGCAGTCCCCAAAGCTGGTTGTTCAAGTAGATAGCAATAACGACATAAGCGCGAGCCTGGTAGCTTTGCAATACCTCTATGTAGCAGTCGCTAAACCCAGCATTGTAAATATCGTTACAAACTCGAAAGACTTCTCCCTTAACAAAAGCGCCGCCATAGGTAACCTGCAAATGGGTGTCGGCTGTTGCATAATTATCGAGAAGTTTGGCGCTACAGTCACTTACATTTTTAGAAATGAGGTCGTTGCTTTTCTGTGCCTCCACCAGAGATATCCACTCCGGGCCTGCTGCTTCAGAGATAAAATTACCGCTCCAATCCGAGTTGAATTGGTAGATAGCAACCCTATCTGCTTCTAAAAGGTGCCGCATTTCCGTCGTGGCTGTCTCGCAGATAATCGAAATATCGAGAGAGCGTCGAATTTGATTCGAGATTTTAAGAATCGCGTTCTGGGTAGTAATCGTCTTCCTATCTGTAGTAATGGCGGTTTGCACATCGTCAGTCGAAGCCGAAGGCCGAGAGCGACTGGTTGTGCCTGGCTCCAAGATGTTGTTAGCTGTCATATAGTGAGAGAAGAATTGGACGATAAAGACGGGACAGTTAAAGAGTTCCCCCTTTCAGAAGAGATTTCGCGACCTTCTGCTCTAGAGGTCTAAAATTCAGATTTTGAGAAAGAAAAAGCTGGGATATCGCTGGATAATGGCTCAAATTACACTTTTAACCGTTGGTTCTCGGGGTGATATTCAGCCGTTCTGCGCGATCGCACATGCCCTCATCCAGCGCGGCCACACCGTCACCCTCGCCGCCAGTTTCAACTTCGCCAACTTCGCCGCCCAGCAACACATCCCCTTCGCACCCATCGCAGGCGACTTCAAGCAAATCCTTGGCTCACCTGCCGGTATCGACCTACTAGAAGGCGACACCAGTGTCACCCTCATCGAAGATGATCTACTCTGGCAACAGCTTACAGAGTCCTGGGAAGCTTGCCAGGGCTGCGACCTACTCATATTCTCACCGCTATCACTGTGGGGCTACCACATCGCTGAAGCGCTCAAAGTACCCGCCATATTAGCAACTGCCGTCCCCGTCGCCGCCACGGCAGAGTTTCCCTTTTTGCAATTTACCAAGCGCACCCAATCGCGATTATCCGGCCTGCTCAATCAACTCAGCTACCGGCTAGTGAGCACCTTAGGCTGGCGGCGCAGCGCCAACCTAATCAATCGCTTTCGCACGGAGGCATTACATTTGCGTAAGCTACCCTGGCCAGGGGCCCTGTACAGAAAAGAAAAACCACCCTTTCTTTCTCCTTTACCACTCGTCCACTGCTACAGCGAAAGCGTTATCCCACCGGCTGCCGACTGGGGCTCGTCCGTTCATCAAGCCGGATACTGCTTTCTAGAGACAGCCAAGTCATTCTCTCCTAGCCCAGCGCTAAAAGCCTTTCTTGAAAAATCACCTCAGCCTTTTTACATCGGCTTCGGTAGCATGATTGCCCGCAATCCTAAGCAATTGGCAAAGACGATCCTTTCGGCCTTGGCCGACACAGGGCAAAGAGCCATTCTCTGCTCTGGCTGGGGAAACATCCAGCAAGAAGATTTATCCGATTCTGTCTACTTACTGGAAAAAGTCCCTCACGATTGGCTTTTTCCTCAGGTCGCTGGTGCAATTCATCACGGCGGGGCAGGCACAACTGCTGCCACGCTAAAAGCAGGCATTCCCTCTATCGTCATTCCTTTCTTTGCCGACCAGCCTATCTGGGGAAAGCGGCTAGAGCAACTCGGTGTTAGCCCTGCGACTCATCCTCAGTCGGCGCTAAGCAGTGAGGTATTAGCCAGAAGCATTCGCGCCATCGTCACAGACGATAGCTACCGAGCCCAAGCAAAAGCAATTCAGACAAAAATTCAGGCTGAGAATGGCGTGGCGCGGGTCGTTGCGATCGCTGAGTCCTACCTCGTTACAGCAGTGGACGCATAAGCCAAAGCAGGCATAGCAAAAAGCCGAATGCTAGAGCGCAGAACTTGCCTTAGCAACATAGGCAGTAATATAAGCAGGTACGGTTAGCGACGGCAGTTGGGTCAGGTTTGAAAAAGTTATTTCGTAATCATTTCAGTGATGAGGGCTTCCTCAGAAACTTAGGGCGGTTCGAGGGGCTAGTTTCAAAGCTGCTCTCTGTTGCTATTGTGCTGGTCGTCATGGTGGTCATTGTCGATTTGGGCATTTACCTCACCCAGGCCCTATTCGATCCTGACCCTTACAACTTTTTGGGGAAAACCCTTTTAGATATTTTTGGCCTATTTTTAAGCGTGCTCATCGCGCTAGAGATTTTAGAGAACATCACAGCCTATCTCAAAAAACATGTGGTGCAAGTGGAGCTAGTCATTGTCACTTCGCTAACGGCGGTGGCTCGTAAGATTATAATTTTGGATTTGGATAAGGTGAGTGGAGTAAGCCTAGTGGGTCTGGCGATCGCAATTCTCGCCCTTTCCATTAGCTACCTCATCGTCAAAAAAGTTCATCAGTAAAAGTTCATCAGTAAAAGTTCATCCGTAGATAGCAACGACGCGCAAGAGATTGCAGATAACATCGGCGCTATCAACTTTAAGCAGTGCTACCGCTTCATGCGTGATGTTTTGCTAAGCAACGAAGGCAACGTGAGTTCGAGACACTAGGCATCAGAAGAGAGTGAAGCGCCTTCAACTAATGCGATCGCCCGCTGAAGCTGCTGAACCTGCGTAGAACTCATCTGTGGCTGACGTGAGATGGCTGCGATCGCACTCACCACCCCCTCAACCATCTCTTCCAAAGACTGCTCCTGCGCTTCTGGCTTCACATCTTCTACTTTCATCCGCTCTACTGTCTGCTGCAAGCTATCAATCACCCCACACATCTCAATCGGGTCGAACACTCGCAGTAGGCTAGTCTGGGTGACAATACCTAGTCCCTGGCCCCAGTTCCAAGACACCACCAGTCGCCTTACCCGGCGCGCTTGCATCGTCTCATGCGCCGCCCACAAAGAATCCTTCGGATCGAGCAAAAACAAAGGGGTGCTCATCACCGCCTGGGCAGTCACATTTTGTAGACTCAACCCAAGCGCCTGAAATTGAACAATATCTCGCTCAGTTACAATCCCTACAGGGCGGCAAACATCGGTCTCATCTGTTTCGTCAGCAGACCTATCAACAATCACAACACAGCTAACAGAATGCTGCGCCATTTGTTTTGCCAGCGCAATCACAGGCGCAGTGGTGGGCGATTGAATGACACCCTGACTCATCACGTCGGCAACCCGCCTCATCTTCAGCAAGTTAGCTGGGCGTAGCACCTCGCGAATGCTCGCTGGGGTCACAATGCCCAATAGCTTTTGCTCATCATCGACAATCGGCAAGTGCCTGATGCGATAGCGCCGAAACAAAAACAAAACCGCAAAAATATCTTGAAAAGCCGACTCCTCCATCGTTTTGACGGGGCTAGTCATAATACGGCTGACAGGAATATTTGCCAGTGGCGTCATCAGCTGCAATTTCGTCGCTGTGAGCCTAACGATGTCGCGCTCCGTGCAGATACCCACCACCGAGTCTTGATTCGTAACAATGACACAGCTAGCGCGTTTTGTTCCACTGGGCTGATCGCCCGATAGCTGACAGCTGGCACTTTCTGTCACACTCATCTTGTGAATGACATCCGCGACAGAAGTATCCGGTGTCACTGTCAAAATATGCCGGTTGATAGCACTGGCAATAGAGGGCGTTCCCGTCAGAGGGATGGAAGATGTCATAAATCGGATTCGGTCACCTTGTCATCTACAGACAGTTCAGCAACATCAGCAATCTTCGGATTTTTGCCGTATAGCCGGTCTAGTACGCGCTTAACCGAAATCCGCTGCCACTGGCTACCTCGCTTGGTCGTGTAGTTATTTTCATTCAGCCAATTGGCAATTTGCTGTAGTGATTTTCCCGATTTGTGATGACCGCTAATCAGCTCAATGATCTGCTGTTCGCGCTCATCCTTGACCAGTTCACCATCAACGGTGCGTTCTCCAAATGCCGGAGAGCCGTAGCCTGCATAGCCGCCCTGTGCTGCTTTAGCCTGTCTGCCTGCTTCCAATCTCTGCCAAGTTGGGTTGGGTTCAGCGCTCATGGATTTATAAAGTTAACGACTCTTTTAGTAGCTTTTTGTTTAGTAGATTTTTGTGAATGCCTTTGTTGCTTTTACCCTATCAAATATCGACCGTCTTTAGACCAATACTAAGGGACTGTAGCTTTGGTCACTTGGCCGAGGTACAGCACATCGGCTGAAATCGTCTAGTAACAACGGGCCAAGTGACTCGCGCTGCCCGGACGTCTCTGGGCAGCACTATGTCGAAAACGGCTCGAACTCGTCGAACTCGTCGTCGTCGGACGCTTTCCCTTTGTCGTCTTCCCACAGAGGCTGCGTTGCAACGGGTAGCTTGCTTCCCGCTAGGCCATGAACGATTCGTCCCGATCGATGCAGCGCCTCGCCCTCATCTGCGGTAAAAACAACAAACAGCGGATGTGGTTCTGCTGTGCCTTCGGCTAGTAAATGCCTATACTCTCTTGGCATCAGCCACTCTACGCCCTGACCTAGCTCGACTTGAGTCTGCCGCCATCGACCGATCAAATCCGAAAAATCTTCGTGCGATCGCTGAATAAACAGCACGATTTCAATACCCGTTTTAATCTTCCATTCGGGGTCGCACACCATCAGTGCCAGGTCGCAGGGTAAAGGTCGAATGCGATAGCGAGTGTCTATTTGGCCGCCTATTTCAGACACTTCTCGGCTACGCACATTCGGTAGCGGAATAATCACCATACTCTCCTGCAATCGTCGAATGCTTGGGAGCGACTCAAAATAAGGTCGATGCTGATTCAAAACAGAGAGAATACCGTCGTAGTGACAGCAGCTGGCGAGCAGCGTTTCGTAAGCTGTCTTGTAGGCAAGATGCTGTTTTTGAGCGGTGTTTATAGCTTCAGATGCAGCTTCAGCTTTGCCTATTCCAAAATGACCTACTTCAGAACGGCCTGTTTCAAGATTCTCTGTCATCGACGGATGCGGACCCTATGGAAATCGTCTTCTATGCTAGGTTTCCCAGAATTTCGCCTATTTCGAGTCGGCTCCCATTGGCAAAATCCCACCCGGAGAGTCCTTTTTTGCCAGCGGGTTTTACTGCTTGCAGCAGCAGGTGCCCATCACCCGTTTGAATCACAGGGCCATGATTTTTGAGAACTGCAACAATCCTACCCGGTGCGGCATCAGCATTGAGAGTAGTAGCAGCATAAAGCGATGGAAGGTTAGTCGCTTGGTTAGGTAGCTGTGCCCAATACGGATCGCCAAGGGGAATTGTTTTACTAATTTTGAGAGGAGAATCACGAAAAGAGGTCACGCAGTTAGGATAAAAGCCTCGCACTTTGTCGTGGATGGCCTTAGCGCTTTTCTGCCAGTCGAGTGCATAGTCTTCTTTTTGAATCAACGGTGCGTAGGTCGCCTGCTCATCGTCTTGAGGGACCGGGCGAATCATCTGCTGCTGGAGCTTTTGCAGCGTTGTCAGCAGTAGGTCTGCGCTGAGTTCAGAGAGCTTTTGAGCCACATCCCAAGCGGTATCGCCTAGGCCAATGGGAATGGTTTCTTCTATCAGCATAGGGCCAGTATCCATCCCAGCATCCATTAGCATCGTGGTTACGCCCGTGGTCGTGGCTCCATCGTGAATGCACCACTGAATCGGCGCAGCCCCCCTGTACTTTGGCAAAATCGAGCCGTGAGCATTTACACAGCCCAGACGTGGCATGTCCAAAATAGCCTGAGACAAAATTTGGCCGTAGGCAATCACCACGAAAGCATCGGCATCTAAAGCATCTAGCTGGGCCAAGGTCTCAGGATCTTTTTTAATGCGACTAGGCTGCCAAATCGGGCAGTTCGCTTCTGCGGCCGCTGCCGTTACCGGTGAAGGCGTAACTTTGCCGCCCCGACCCCGACGCTTATCTGGCTGAGTGACCACAGCAGCCACTTCAAAGTTGGTATGGTGCAGCAAACGCTTGAGGCTGGGCACTGCAAATGCTGGCGTGCCGAAAAAGACAACTTTCATTTTTTCCATGGTTACGTTCTGGGGCCCTTGACGCCGCCCTCGTATCTGTCAGCATTCTGCCATCAACGGGTATCTACCAAAATCTCGACTCGTCGATTTCGCTGCCTTTCTACAGCAGCTGTGCCCTCTGCCGCAGGTTGAGCCGCCCCCATACCAACAGGAATCCAGCGGTGTGAGATCGGCAGGCTTCTTTGGAGGTAGCGAGCGAGGGTATCGGCCTGGGCCAGGGTGTATTCGCGACTAGCGATCGCACTCACCTGGTCATCGCTATGCACCCGCACCGAAATGGTCGCTTCTGGATAGTCCACCAGCTGATCCAGCACGCGCTCCAAGAGCGCAGTATCTTTTAAGCTAGGCTCTCCGGGGCTAAAAAGCGCATCGCTAGGTAGCGTAATGGCCAGTTTGGCAACGTCCAGCAGTGCATCGTTTGGCTCACGAGCAATCGGCTCATAGGGCTGAGGGGCCATTACACTTCGCACAGGCGGGTCAACAGCCGTGCGCATCGTATCGATCCGGCTTTCGATGCCAGTCCCCTGGTAAGGAGGACTGCCCAGCCGTTTTTCGAGGGCCTGTAGTCGTCTATCGAGTGTCAAGATTTCGGTTTCTATCGCGTTGAGTTCATCAACGAGTGGCTGCTTTTCTATAGGAGAAAGCACCACAGGCCCCAACACAGGTCCTGTTTCTGGGAGCGGAATCGCATCAATGCGCACCTGCGTCGTGGGGGTGTGCCAGAGCCGAGGAAAATGCCAGAGCCGATGAGTCAGGCGACTGGATTTACGCAAAAAGCTCTCTTGTAAAGGTGGCGCACTAAACCGCCCCGGCAAAATCTGAGCGACCAAAATACCGACAAACCAGGCAAGGGTAACAGCACCACCTGCCAGGAAAAAATGAGCGAGAAAGGCGTAGGACTGTCGCTCCCAGAATTTGGGCGCTGGGCGCGGCGCTGAGTCAGGTGTTAAATCAGGATTCCAGTCAGCAGTAGGTGACGTCAGCGGGCCTTCGAATGGTCCTTCTGGCAGTCCTTCTGGCGGCCCTTCCACAAATTTTCCATTGGGATAGCGGCCCGCAGAGTAAATACCATCCAGTCGACTGGGTCTTCTTTCACCATTTTGCAGAGGATAGGAAGCATTAGGCGGTGGACCTGCTGTTCCGGCAAAGGGTGATTCAACAGAAGGCAAAGGCGGCGTCTGCGCCAGTCTCTGCGCAGTTTTTTCCCTAGAACGCCAAGGCATTAGCCATGCTAAAGGGTGCTTCCGTGGCTTATCAGAAGAAGACGGTTGAAGGTCTGAAATATGGGGCGGACTGCCTGCTTGTGCTGGGATAGCAGAATAATTCTTTCGGCTGGCAGGCGGGGCTGAGTAACCTGAGTTAGACGATGGGTAGCCCATCTGCGGATGGGTATAAGCGCCAAAACCCCGACCTAAAACAGGTCGAGGAACAAAGGAGCCTGATTGCTCAGCGGGCACAGTCTGGCTGCCGTCTTGATCAGCAGTATCCGCATCGATCCGCGCCGTATCCGCACGTTTTGATTCCGGTTCATCAGTCACAAACCAGTCTCCCGGTAGTTTTCCTCTGGCATGTTAGTTATAGCAAAGCATAGTATGCCAGCTCCTGACCGCCAAAGCCCAGCCGAGAAGCGCAGACTCTATTTTAGTACATATTTACTGCTATTTATTTGCTGACTATTCGCCAATTACTCGTAGTAGCTCCAACCCCACCAGGGGCTAACTTCAACCACACCGCGCTCTGTGAATACTACCCGGTAGTCAACGGCTCGGTCCTCGCTGGCCCCATCTTTTACCAGCCCTGGTAGGGGTGTCTCGCCAATTGCGCCCTCTGCGGAGCTGTCAATCGGCTGGTAGCCGGTAATGCTGCCGTCTTCACTCATCCGTACGCGGTAGCTGACCGCGTCTCCAAATCTTGGCTGCTCGCGGTTTTCAACGATGGTCTGCTTCAGCTGGCCGTTGAGGGTTCTCACCGATGCAAAGCTGTTGACGCTAGCCGGTGGCTCACTGTCAAAGGTTGTTGCATTTGTGGCTGTAGCCGCTGTAGCGGTGGTGGCAGCGTCCTCTTCTTCTTTGAAATCGTCAAAGCTTGAGAACTCGGAGTCGCTATCGCTATCGGTCGCTTCGGTGGCGTCTTCGCTGCCTGGGTTAGCAGCGATCGCATCCACATCTGTCTCAGTCACTTCCTCCGCCACTTCTGTGGCATCTTCTACGGCTTCAGTTTCATTGACCAGTGTGGCTGTGTCTACCTCAGTGCTCGCTTCGGCATCTGCGTTAGCCTCGTCCAAGGGAACAGCTGCAATTTCTTCACCCTCAGGATCGCTTGCGCCCGTGGGTGGTTCGCTGCCACTCGCAGTGTCGTCAGCAGGGACAACTTCGGCCAGTTCCGCCCCTGCGTTCGCTTCTGTGTTGGGGTCTCTTAGCTCGGGTACGGGCAGTAGACCCAGGGCCATAGTTGCCGCGACCAGCGTGCCTACGCCTATTACGGCCGGTACAGCGCGATCGCTCAAAGGCTCATCACTACGCACAAACCGTCGAGCCAACGGTGAAAGTTCTGGCTCTAGCTCTGGCAGAGTTTGCTTATCGTCAAAAAACTGATCGACCGCCTCGGTCAAATCAAACAGCTGTACAGCAGAAAGTTTAATATCGATAGCACGACCATCGCCAGACTCACCTAAGTCAGCAATCTCGGGCTGAACGACCAAGTGGTGATAGGGACCGTCGCCTGGGTTAATGTGCACCAGCAGAGGTTCACCCTCAATTACCTGAGGATGCGCATAGCCGCTGAGCACTTCTTGGCCATACTGGCTCACAGCTCTTACGAGCGCCGCAAAAAAGTTGTATCCGCCGTTGAGCGATCGCTCCAATCCGCTGATACGGCACTCCGCATTCACCAGCAGCGACATGACATCTTCATTGCCAGGAGAGGGGTCGATGCTCAACCCATCCAAAATTAGGCTGCAATTAGGCAGCTGATACTGACGTTGCATCGTCATGCCACTTCTCCATCAAAAAGACTAATCCAAAGACGCTCTGCCCCTTCTGTCCCCGTGCAAAACAGCAGCTTAGTCAGCAGCTCAATTGCCAGTTCATTGAGCTTCTCGTCTGTGCTGTAAGCAATTACGCCCGAGCGGTTCGCATTCATCCGAGCGCGGAAATGAGAGCGGAAGCGTGCCAAGTAATCTGACAGTCGGAAGTGATGGTCGAAAGACAGACCCTGATCGCTTAGCTGCTGATAGCCCAGCAGCAGCTGCCGAATGAGTACAGTCAGGCGACGCGCCAAAAAGCAAGTAATTAGCACCAGCGCTTTGCCTTCTTCCAAGGACATCGGCTGCCGCTGGCTGAAGCGTCGGAGCGGGTTGCTGCTGCGCAACAGCCACAAATTCACGCGGCCGCGCACGACTTCGTCTAGGCCAAGTTCTTTGGCCGACGCCAGCATCGCCTCCGCGCCGCCCAAGTCTAGCGCTTCAATCGCTAGTAGCAGCAAGTCGATTTGCGTTTTGGCTCGCCGAGAGCATTCACTGGGCAGTCCCTCAGGAATACTCAGCTGGTCAATTAAGTTGAGGCTTGGGGGTTCGGTATTTGGGGGACTCTGTACTTGCATACGTTGGCGACTATTCACTCAGAGGTCTTATCAAAACATATTTACGAACATTCGAGGTACCACCTATCCAAATCAAGGGTAGATGCCTACCTTGCTACGCTCAAGCTGCAATGGAGCATAGGGGAAGCCAGCTGAGCGTTCAAAAGGTCTACCTTAGCGTTACCTTAGGCCTACCCTAGGCACTATAAATAGCACCTCTGATTAGAAGTTGCCCGAAACTGAACCCTTATATAACAAACTTGCTTGATTTCAGCGGTAAAAAATAATCACGCAAAAAATCTTAGCGCCTTTGTATCAATGCACGGTATCAATGCACGCCTTTGCAAATGGCCTCAGTACATAAAAGGACGAACAAGCGTTAGCACCTGCGATGGAGCGTACTTAACGATAAATGAAAGATTAGCAGATTATGGATTACCTAAGTGAAAATACATAGACTCAGGCGTCTTAACTTCAAGTAAACCAACATCAAATTGTATGTATTTTTAATTGCTTCAGACCAAAGTCTTGTATAAATAGCGACTTAAAACTGCCTCTACACCACCTGTACTACGCGTCCAAAGCATTGACTATTGTGTAATCCAATAGCCCCATCATCTGGTGATTTAATATCTATTTGCTAAATATCTGTTCGCTGAATATCCATTTGCTGTGCAGCTGTTTACTCAATACCCGTTACTCAATGTTATTGATGACCCAGCCATCGCCATTACGTACCAGTTCATAGGTCGCACTAACGACGTCATCTGTATAGGAGTAGCCAGGATCACGGCCATTGCGATCATAGCTGTCCGCCGACTCAACCACTTCCGCGCGAACCGTTAAGCTATCAGCACCTTCAGCATTCTCAGGCGTTACCGACAAAACGTTGACATCACCGTGAGTGTAGTTGACATACCAGCCATTTTCTTCAGAAGAACGCACATCATTTTGGATATCTCTAAGCACCTGACCCGCAACAACATTCTCTAGGTCGCTAATATCGTGCTCGCTAGAATACGCTGCCCTTTTCGCGGCTAGCCACTGATTGATGGTAGCCTCTGCAATTCCTTGCGCATCGTCAACAGCCACCCCTGTCGTCGCTGTTTGACTTTCAATCTCAATGACAGGTTCGTTGATACTGAGGTCGAGCGGGTCGCCTTCAATCACAGCGCCCTCACCGCCACCAGCGCCAGCACCGCGCAGCACATTCCAAACTTGTCCCGCCAGAAAAAGGCCAAACCCTAGACTCAAGAGACCTGCCACAATCAGCAACGCTACTCGGTCCCACTTAGGAGACGCGCCACCTCGGCGATTACGACGCTCTCTTAAAGCTGAGAGCCCTGTACGGCCTGCAACATCTCCATTCCCGCTGGCTGCGGCATCTCCACCGCCCAGCTGTCCTGTAGGCGACATCTTCGAAATTTTATCAACAATGCTAGCCCCGCCGGCAAATCCAGCGGCGCCTGCCACGCCCACTGCGCCAGCTGTCCCTATCCGATTCCCCAGGCTAGGTGGACTAAAGCTACCAGAGGGCGTACCAAAAGTAGAAGGCTCAAATCCAGCTGTCGCCCCTGCGGCCGTGCCAACGGTCGCCATACCAGCGCCAGCACCAACGACGCTGCCAATATTTCCAGTGGTGTTTCCAGCTGTGCTACCCACTGTTTCTAGCGTTTGCCCAGCTGTTGGCTGTTCGCTCAAGGCCGTAGAACGACTGTTGCGTTCGTTCTCTAGCGGTAAATTTTCCAGATAAGACTGCACCGCACTGTCGGCAAAGTAGTCTTTGAGCGTAGCTGGCTCTTGATCAAGATCACGGAAGAAGGGAAAAACCTCTTGCTGTAGCCAGTTTTCTGCATACAGACACAGGCCTGGAAGCAGGTCGGGTGAGCCCTGAGAGTGTTCGCGAATAAAGGCAAGTGGGTCTAGCTCTTGTGAAAGCTCTAGCGCGCGGCTCGCTTCTTCGGTCTGGCCTAAAAGCACGGCGCATACGGCCTGCTCTAGGTGCACATCTTGGCGACCGCTAAGGCGTAGCAGCATTTGTTTGGCACGGCGAATCAAGGCGGGCTGGTGCTGGGCAAAGCCGCGTGCAAGCAGGGCGTAGACCGCAAGATAAGTGCCCACTGCAGAAGGCCGCTGTGCCTCTGCCTCAAAGACTTCTTGCTGCTCAGCGGCAGTGAGGTAGCCGCGCAGCTGCTGTACAAATCGAAGAAAATCATCAACGCCCAGACCAGAGAGGTCATCGTCAGCGCCGTCGATACCGCTACGATCTTGCAGCATGCCGCGAAGCAGGTTGATGCCTTCTTGTCGCGATTGCTTTTGCTCTAGGGGTCTAGCAATGAGCTCTAGGCAGCGATAGGGACGTAGTTTGTAAAGATCTGCCTGCACTTCGGCGCGAAGGACTGGAAACAGGTCTTCTTTGAGCAGCAGTTCACGACCAATCTCTAAGGATTCAGCAGCGTGTTCGTAGTGGTTTTGCTGCCACTCTTCACGACCTAGCTCTAGGCAAGCAACGGCCAGGGTCAAGATGATGTCCGGCAGGGCAGGCTGCGCTTTTAGCAGCTGACCTTCAGGTGTGCCAGTATCACGCTTGATGTAAGGACGACCAAGGCGCAGCACCAGCTCGTATTCCCCCAGCTCTAGCAAAACCAGCAGCGCGCCCACGAGCAGATGATTTTCAATGTCTATCGTCGGGACATTGGCATCTGGGTTGTCGCTATCCCCTACCCCTTCACCAGATCCGTCACCCAGGCTAGCGCTTTTGGTTTTATTCAAAAAATCTTGATCGTACTCGGCGCGGCGGGCGCTGTTGCCCAGTACGTCATAGGCTTTGTCTAGCAGCTGCCGACGAGCGTCAATGGCCAGCTCTGAGTATTCGCGCCTGGGAACTTGAAGGGTGCGATCGCGATGCGACTGCTTCAGCTGCTCAGCCGTTGCCTGAATGGGCAGTCCCAAAATTCGATAGTAATCTAGCGGAATTCGCACTCTTTGTATCCCCAGCCATTAATTCAATTCTTTGATCTCAAACCCACAGCAAAAGCAACCTTCTCTTAATAGAGGGCAACTTTATGTTGTTTGGCACTCTCGCATCACCGCCTATGTTTCTTATAGCTGCTAGCGCGATTTTGAGGGCTACCTTACCACTGTTTTCGGAAAAAAATGCTAGGAAAAGCCAAATCCTAGATATTCTTTCTCTCACCTGCCCTCCATTTGCCGATAAGTGTGTGCATTCGGCCCGTCTGAATTTACCCTCTTGCAAGGCCAGACAGGGCCATTACAATCGCTATCAAAACTAGCGCATTTCCATCAAGACGCTCAACTAACAGCCGCAAGTGGCAGACACTTGATTAAACAACGAATCTAGAAATAATTAAACTAGGAGCCACGTGCAGCTTTGCCCATAGCGCATGCACTCACTTGTATACTCACTGGTTTCATCACCACAGATAGGCAGCTTCAACAGCGCGGCAGTCTGCCATCTGCTTTCCTGGTATCGCTCATTATTATGTAGATTAGTTCAAAGTATGAGTAGGAAGCGAGTTATGATAAAACGCATCTTACTTAAGAAATTGTTAAGCTGCTGCCGCTAAGAACACGGGACACAACCTATGGTTCAGGAAAGACCACTGCCAACATTTCAGGCATCTCCGTCTCAGGTGACAAAAGACGAAGGGCTCACCGTCTATGAAGACATGGTGCTCGGTCGCTATTTTGAGGACAAATGCGCTGAACTCTATCAGCGAGGCAAGGTCAAAGGATTTGTCCACCTGTACAACGGCCAAGAAGCAGTGGCCTCAGGCATGATCAAGGCCATGCGCTCAGATGACTACGTGTGCAGCACCTACCGCGACCACGTGCACTCACTCAGCGCAGGCGTCCCGGCCAGAGAAGTCATGGCCGAGCTATTTGGCAAGGAAACAGGCTGTAGCAAGGGCCGAGGCGGCTCCATGCACATGTTTTCCAAAGAGCACAATGTTTTAGGAGGCTTTGCCTTCATTGGCGAAGGCATTCCCGTTGCCCTCGGTGCAGCCTTTCAAACGCGCTACCGCAAAGAAGCTATGGGAGACACCAGTGCCGACCAGGTAACCGCCGCTTTCTTCGGCGATGGCACCACCAACAACGGTCAGTTCTTCGAGTGCCTAAACATGGCCGCACTGTGGAAGCTACCGATTGTCTTTGTAGTGGAAAACAACATGTGGGCAATTGGTATGGCCCACGAGCGCGCCTCTTCCCAAACCGAGATTTACAAAAAAGCCAGCGTATTCGGCATGCCCGGCTACGAAGTCGACGGCATGGATGTGCTCGCTGTCCGCGCTGCGGCCAAGAAAGCCGTTGCACGGGCTAGAGCAGGTGAAGGGCCTACGTTGCTAGAGTGCCTTACCTATCGCTATCGCGGCCATTCTGTGGCTGACCCCGATGAGCTACGAGATCCTGCAGAGAAAAAGGCTTGGCGCGATCGCGACCCCATCAAGCGCTTCGAGGCCTACCTCCTAGAGCAAGACCTCGCCAGCGAAGCCGACCTCAAAGCAATCCGCGACAAAATCACCCACGTCGTAGAAGACTCCCTCACCTTCGCCGAAGAAAGCCCAGAACCCAACCCCGCCGATCTATACAAGTACATCTTCGCCGAAGACTAAGTACTTCCTCGTATTTCAACCACCCTTCGACTCCGCTCAGGGTTCGGGCGACCAGCATAAATCTTTGCTATGCCCACACGATCACTCCCGCTGGCTGAGCGTAGTCGAAGCCAACACCCAGCCAACACATTCACACATCCCTTCAATGGCAGAAACCTTCCTATTCGACGCCCTTCGCGAAGCTATCGACGAAGAAATGTCCCACGATCAAACCGTCATGGTCATGGGTGAAGACGTCGGTCAATACGGCGGCTCTTACAAAGTTACCAAGGACCTCTACGAAAAATACGGCGAGCTGCGCGTACTCGACACGCCCATCGCTGAAAATAGCTTCACCGGCATGGGCATTGGCGCAGCCATGACTGGCCTGCGCCCCATCATTGAAGGCATGAACATGGGTTTCTTGCTCCTCGCCTTCAACCAAATTTCAAACAACGCTGGGATGCTGCGCTACACCTCCGGCGGCAACTTCAAGATTCCTGTGGTCATCCGTGGCCCTGGCGGCGTCGGCTCCCAGCTCGGTGCGGAGCACTCTCAGCGGCTAGAGGCTTACTTCCAGGCGGTTCCTGGCCTGAAAATTGTGGCCTGCTCCACACCTCGCAATGCCAAAGGCCTACTGAAAGCAGCGATTCGTGACGACAACCCCGTGCTGTTTTTTGAGCACGTGCTGCTGTATTTCAACAAAGAAGATCTGCCAGACGAAGAGTATGTCCAACCTTTAGACAAGGCCGAAACCGTGCGTGTGGGAAAAGACGTCACTATCTTGACCTATTCCAGAATGCGCTACCACGCGATGCAGGCAGTAGAGCCTCTGGTAGAAAAAGGCTACGACCCAGAAGTCATCGACCTTATTTCGCTCAAGCCAATCGACTACGACACCATTGGCGAGTCGATTCGCAAGACCCACCGAGTGGTGATTGTCGAAGAATGCATGAGAACCGGTGGCATCGGCGCTGAAATCATCGCATCGATTAACGACCGATTCTTTGACGAACTCGATGGTCCAGTGATTCGTCTGTCGTCTCAAGATATTCCTACGCCTTACAACAAAGGATTGGAAGATTTGACGATTGTTCAGCCTGCGCAAATCGTAGAAGCCGTAGAGAAAATTATGGAAGGCCGCCTGTAGGGTTGTTCAGCCTGTAGGTCTGTCCATAAGACGGGCATCTGGCTACCATCCGCATCAAATTTTTCAACCTTTCTGCCTCGATCGTTTCGATTGAGGCAGTTTGGTACTAGGATACATACCTGCACCAGGCTATTTTTTAACTGATGGATTCTATGGGTAAGCAACGCTTAATACTGGCCTCTCTGCTGGCCCTGGTAATTGCCGCCATTGTGCTGATTTTGCAGATTCCCACGCAGTTGGGATTGGATCTGCGCGGCGGAACGCAGCTCACGATGCAGGTGAGC
>JBHJIY010000087.1:0-6999 GCA_050042985.1 Phormidesmis sp.
TGGCGTGGTTGAAAATCAGGCATATCCAGTGGCAGACTATGCAGGGTATGCGCCGTTTGGGTTTGGCTATCGGCGATGTCCGGGTGAGCTGATGACGGTGGATTTGTTTAAGGACTTTTTGCGGAAGGTGTGGACGGATAAAATTCGCTTTGAGCAAATTGACCAGGCAGGCTCGCAGCCAGTACCGGTGGGGCCTGCGACGGTGGTGCAGGATGATATTGTGTTCTCGCGGTAGGCGAGATAAGAGTTTGTTGAAAATTTGATGCCTAACAACTTATGCCTACGTCTAAAAATTGAAGATGCCTCTTTTTAGACGTAGGCGTTTTGACTGTAAACAACTTGTGCTGTGAATAGTGCGCTGTGGATAGAATGTTTTTAGCTGTTCTCACGATACTGTTGTAGTCGCTGTGAAAATCCTTCTCCTGCGATGGTCGCAATTTCGATCAATGACGCTGCTGATAGGCCTTCTCGGGCTCGGCTCGAAAGCCCCATCAAAATTGTCATGGCATAGTGCGAGAGCGTTTCTGTTTGATAATTTGATAATTTTGGTTCGCCTGCTGTGATGCGATCGCATATCAATTGCCAAGTTGCCTGCTGAAACCCCGCCGTTAGTGCTTTAGCCTCTTCATCCCCACAGTTGCGTGTAGCATCCATCACCAAGCAGCCACAGTGCTCAGAGTCTGTGGTGTATACCTCAGCTGCGCGTACAAACAAGTGAGTGATCACTTCTGCAAGCTGGCCTTCTTCAGAGAGTACTGCTGGCAGCCATCCACCATTTGCTTTTACATACTGCTTCAGCACCTGCTCGAAGAGCGATCGCTTATTTCCAAAAGCAGAGTACAAACTCGGTGCAGTAATCCCAATAGATTTGCTCAGCTCCGCTACCCCAACACCGTCGTAGCCCTTTCGATGGAACAGGTCTAGGGCAATTGCGATCGCATTATCGAGATCAAATCCTCGGGGGCGACCTCTTTTAGATATTTTTTTAGTGGCCACTAGCTTATTAATGATTTTGTCTGTTATGGTTATTTCTATAGTACTCGATATAGAAATGAGGAGATCAACTATGGCGACACTAGAAGGTAAAAAAGCATTGGTCTTAGGTGGGAGTCGTGGCATTGGTGCGGCTATCGTAGAGCGATTAGCTAAAGAAGGGGCAAAAACGACGTTTACCTATGGCAGTTCCAATGAGGATGCGGAAACTTTGGCCGAGAAGACTGGCTCGACAACCGTCCAGGCCGATAGTGCAGACCGCGTTGCCGTTAGTAAGCTAATTGCCGACCAAGGCGCACTGGATATTTTGGTTGTGAATGCTGGTATTGCCGTGTTGGGTCACTCACTAGAGCTAGACCCTGATGATGTTGATCGCATGATCGATATCAATGTGAGAGGGCCTTATCATGCGGCAGTGGATGCAGCTCGGGCGATGCCTGATGGTGGGCGGATTGTGATTATTGGCTCGGTGAATGGCGATCGCATGCCTTTTCCCGGTGGTGCAGCCTATGGCATGACTAAGTCGGCTGTGCAGGGAATGGTGCGTGGGTTGGCAAGAGATTTTGGCGAGCGAGGTATTACTGTCAACAGTGTACAGCCAGGCCCAGTAAATACAGATCTCAACCCAGAAGATGGGCCAATGAAGGATACAATGCATTCTTTTATGGCGATTAAGCGGCATGCGCAGCCCGCAGAAATTGCCGGTATGGTGGCTTACTTGGTCGGTCCAGAAGCGGCGATTGTCACGGGTGCGCAGCACACGATTGATGGCGGATTTGGGGCCTAAGGCATCAGAAAATGACAAAGACCGCCGCCTGTTTAACTAGTCAAACAGGCGGCGGCCTTTGTTGATTATTTGTCGTGCGTTTTTTGATCAATCAATATATTCAACAATTTTCTCGGTTCCGTAGCGCACTTTTGCCATATCAGCAGTTTTGTCATCTTTTGCTCGGTATCCTGCCGTGCATAGCACAACCGCAGAATATCCTTTATCTTGCAGTCCTAGTACTCTGTCGTAGTCTGTGGGTACAAAGCCTTCCATTGGGCAGGTGTCAATTCCCAGTAGCGCTGCACTGTACATGAAAAATCCTAGAGCCAGGTATACCTGTTTTGCAGACCACTTGTCTGGCTGTAGGGGAAAAGGCGGTTCTTCTAGGTATCCTTTAATCGCATTGACTAAGCCTTCCAATTTTTCGACAGGAACATCTCTGACTTCAGACATGCGAGAAATGTATGGCTCTATATCGTCTACGCCAACGTCGTTTTTGATGGCAAGAACAACTAGGTGAGATGCCTCTGTTATTTGAGATTGGCCCCAAGAAAGTGGCTTGAGTTCTTCTCTCGTTTTAGGATTGCGAACGACGAAAAACTTCCAGGGCTGCATGCCAAACGAAGAAGGAGAAAGAACGAGAGATTGTTCTAGTGCTTTCCAGTCTTCGTCCGAAATCTTTTTGTCTGGATCGAACTTTTTAGTTGCATATCGCCAGTTAAGCACGTCAGTAATCTTTGCGGCTTCTAGGTTTGGCTGAGTCATAGGTGAATATTTGGAAGGGAGATTATGGTCAAAATATCAGAAAATATCTAGCTTGAGTATCTATCGATAGATACTTGTGGAGCCGCGATCAGTCACTTTTTGGTTTCTTCAATCAGGCTGTGATTTCTTTAGTCGCTATAGCCACAGTACGGCGGCTACTCCGACAATGGCGGGGAGTGTCTGCACATAGAGAATTTTCTTCGAGACGGTCAGCGCACCGTAGATGCCTGCAATCAATACAAACAACAGAAAGCAAATGGCTACGTTGCTCTGCCAGTGCAAGTCTTGAATGGTCAAAGACCAGAGCAGCCCTGCGGCTAAGAAGCCATTGTAGAGTCCTTGATTGGCAGCCATTGCTTTAGTGGGTTCAAATATCTCTTGGGGCAACGCTTCAAATATTCGCGGCCCGCGAGATACCCATTGGAACATCTCGAACCACATGATGTAGAGATGCGCGATCGCAATAAACCCAACAATGAGCTTGGCAATAATTGGCATAGTTCTGCGCCCTTTCAGTTGTTACTACTTACTGTAGTGCTTGCCCTCTATTTTGATGCGCTGACGACAGTTTTGATGCGCTGGCGACAGTTCGTTCCCGGCAAGCTCTGTAGAATTGAGTGGCTACGTGTTGCTTTCTTCTGGGTATCTCTATGCTTTCACAACTGGTACGGCCTATGGTGCGCACGCAAATTCAGCTACTGGCAAATAGCAATGCGACGCGTACCACTCTGATCACAACCATCGCACATTGGCTGGGATTTCTGGGCGTACAGGCAAGCATTCAAAAGGTCGATGCCGTGTCTGACCAGATTCAGGTGTCGCTGACAGTGGGTAAGCCAGATGCTTGCCATGATCGTGATTGGGAGAAAATTCTCAAAAATCTTACCTCGGGTGGTAATGACCACGCACCTATGGTGAATCCTGCGCAAATGTCCGATCGGCAAAAGAGTAAGTTCTATCGCCTGCTGGCATACGTCGTACGGGTTGGCTATCTCGATCAGCAGATGCCTGATTGGAAGGAGATTGAGCCGCAGATTCAGACGTTGGGATTTCAGGAGGATGACCTAGTTGGCATTCATGCTGCGCTCAAGGTGCCTCAGGATATCGATAGCTTAACGGAAGACCTTGACCCGGATGTTGCTGCGATCGCACTATCAAAAGCCGTCAACCTAGCGCTGCTCGATCGCCAGGTTAACCCCACTGAAGACCATGCTCTAAATCTGTTGCTTGAGGCAATGAAACAAAACGCTCCAGCCGCATGAACAAAGGCTGTGAACTATTCATAGTAGACCTTCGAAGCGTTTATCTCTCAGCAAGATTCTATTGGGTTTGGCGGCGGGTTTGTTGTCCCATAACTACGCTGATAAGTACAACTAAGACACCAACGCTTTGAACAACAGAAAGCGTCTCCTGCAGAAAGAGATAGCCAATAAGCGTAGCCACCACCGGACTGAGCAATCCTAAGTAGGAAGCCGCCGTAGGGCTCAGCCGGTCGATTCCACGAAACCACAGAGCGTAGGCCAAGGCCGTTCCAATTAGGCCAAGGTAGATAAAGCCCCACAGGTTTGTTCTAGAAATTTCTGCGAAAGGCCCTTCGGCAATAAGCGCTATGGGCAATAGCATTAGCCCACCGATAGTCAGCTGCCAGGCGGTAAACACCATTAGCGAGACAGGCGGATGCCAGCGCTTTACCAATACGGTGCCCAGACCCATTGCCCCTGCCCCTGCAAGAGCAGCAATAATGCCGATAGTGTCTAGCTGGGCGCTGGGCCCCAGTACCAACAGACCGACGCCGATGAATCCTGCGATCGCTGCTGCTACAGAAAGTTTTGAAGGCTTTTGGCTCAATATTCCCCATGCGAATAGACCCACCAGCAACGGCTGAATTGCGCCAGTGGTAGCGGCTACCCCACCTGGTAAGCGGTAGGCCGCTACAAATAACAAAGCTTGAAACACGCCGATATTTAGCCCACCTAAGATGAGCATTCGGATCCACCAGATGCCCTGAGGTAGTTTTCTTAGCCCAATGGTGAGGAGCAGGCCGATGGGGAGCGATCGCATTGCTGCCACTAGCAGTGGATGCCCAGCAGGCAAAAATTCCGTTGCCACAATGTACGTTGTCCCCCAAGAGATGGGAGCCAGCGCAGTCAATAAGATATCCGACAAAGGAGATGCCGTCTTTTTCATGATTGTCTCGACATTAAGATGCTCGATATTGAGATGCTAGCATTTTATTTTGATAGTGAGAT
Source organism: Phormidesmis sp. (assembly GCA_050042985.1). Classification (GTDB taxonomy): domain Bacteria; phylum Cyanobacteriota; class Cyanobacteriia; order Phormidesmidales; family Phormidesmidaceae; genus Phormidesmis. Next base: position 4,777 of record JBHJIY010000087.1, read on the forward strand.
ACTTTTTAGTGAGATACTTTGTACTGAGATAGTTAACGCTGAGATTTATTTGTCTTGATGCTAAGATAGCTGTCATCAAGGTTTCAGGTAAAAAGTTTGCGCTCAGATTCTTCTGGACAACAGTCTCAAGAGACGGACCCTGTCGATAAAATCCTGGCGCAGTGGCATGAAGAGCGTCCTGATTTGGACGTTTCGCCGATGGGGCTGATTGGTAGAACTACTCGGCTGGCCAGCTATCTGCGCAAGGCTATTGGCAAAACCTTTTTAGAATATGGCTTGCAGCCTGGAGAGTTCGACGTGTTGGCGACCTTGCGGCGGTCGGGTTCACCCTATCAGCTCTCACCGACTGAGCTGTTTAAGTCGATGATGGTGTCGTCTGGCACGATGACTAATCGGATAGATCGGTTGGAGAAGGCTGGGTTGGTGAAAAGGATTGCAGATGAACGCGATCGCAGGGCCATGCTGATTCGTCTTTCCGAAAAGGGGTTTAGCCTTATAGATGAAGCTGTCACTGCCCATGTGGCCAATGAGCACAAAATTATTAGCCCGCTCAGTGCGGATGAACGAGAAGCCTTGACGGGGTTATTGCGAAAAATGCTGCGATCGCTCGAAGATCAATAAAGCAGCATGAGAAAAATAACCTAGAGGCAGTGAAGACTAGATTGGAATCTTTGTAATCATAGGCAATATGCATCCGGTTACCGCTATAAAGGGTGCTATACGCTGACAGTGCCGGCTTTAGCTAATGGCCAAAATCGGAGGGCGGCTCTACCGATGACGTTTTCGATGGGTAAGAACCCCCACACGTGGGAGTCGTTGCTGTCGTTGCGGTTGTCGCCCATGACAAAGAGCTGGCCTGCGGGCACGGTGACGGGCGGCATCTCGTACTGGGGGGCTTCTAGAATGTAGCTTTCGGCTAGCGGCTCACCGTTGACATATACTTTGCCCTGGCTGACTTGTACCTTCTGGCCGGGAAGGCCAACAACGCGTTTAATGAAGGCTTGGCTAGCCTGGTAGCCGTATTCCTGTAGCTGCGGTGGTGGCTCGAAAACGACAATGTCGCCTCGGGTGGGCGGATGCAGATGATAGGAGACTTTTTCTACTAGCAGTCGGTCGCCGACAGCGAGGGTTGGCACCATAGATGGTGACGGGATAAAGCGCGGCTCAGCGATGAAGAAGCGGACAAAGATAGCGATAGTGAGTGCGATCGCCACGAGTCGAACGTTTTCTATCAGCGTTTTCTTCCAGCCTGACGTTTGCTCGGTTTGGTTCTTTGATTTGCCGACTGGACTGCTGTTTTTCCCGATATCGGTCTGAGGTTTGTCGTCTACCGCCATTACGTTCTGAGGTCTTTGCAGGGCTCACCTAGTGTATGGCTTTTTGGGCCGAGTGCTGCTTTGGCGTTGCGTCTCAACATTTGAGGTTTAATTCTTCTAAGGGCTGAGGCCGGAAATCGCTCGTTCCAATCGTCGTCTGTGATGTTGGCAAGTTTTTCTAGAGTCGGTGCAATATTTTGTTCGTAAGGTTCAAAGCCTGCAACGTCGGTAGGCTTCGCTAAGCGCTGATTCCACGGGCTTACGTCCTGGCATATATCGCTGCCGGCCACCCAGTTTTGCAAATTTTCTGCGATTTCGCTGGGCAGAGTTTCGGCTCGGTTTTCGATGGTGTGATAGGCAATGCAGCGGTTAGCATCAATGACTCCAGGCGTGCGGATAGCAGCAGTGGGGCAGGCTTCTAAGCAGCGGGTGCAGCTGCCGCAGTGGGCGGTGTGGGGTGAGTCGGGTGTGAGGGTGGTGGTGGTGATAATTTCGCCGAGGAAGACCCATGAGCCGTATTCGCGAGTGATGACATTGCCGTTTTTGGCATTCCAGCCGATACCTGCCTGCTGCGCCCAAAATTTGTCTTGGACGGGGCCAGTGTCAGCGTAGGGGCGAGCTTCTATTGCTGCGAGTGAATCGGTGCTTTGCTCGCGCAACCAAATCGCAAACTGCTTTAATTTTTTGGTGAGGATACGGCGATAGTCACGGCCCCAGCCATAGCGAGAAATTTTGGCGTATTGCGCACCGTTGGGGCTTTGGACGGCTGTGTAGTAGTTGAGCGCGACGCAAATCATGGATTTGGCATCGGGCAATATTTCTCGTACGTTCTGTCTTCTGGGGCTTTTCATCCAGTCCATGTCGGCTTGGAATCCTTGGCCTAGCCAGCGGTTGAGGGCGGCTTTGG
>JBHJIY010000088.1:0-18891 GCA_050042985.1 Phormidesmis sp.
GGCTGACGGGGCGCGTCAGTTCTGTCGCATTCGCGGCTACATCTCGACCTTGAGAAAGCAAGGGCTACCTGTTCTTGATGCTTTGACAAGTACCTTTATCGGCAGCCCTGTTCTGCCATCATTTCAGCCTGAGTAGTTACAAAAATTGTCTATTGGAGCCACCTCATAATGCATCTTGGTTTAATCTGTCCAGCTACTACAGGACATCTGAATACGATGTTGCCGTTAGGAATAGAGCTTCAACAGCGGGGGCATAGGGTCACAGTTATTGGCAAACGGGATGCGGAATCTAAAACAAAGGCTGCGGGCTTAGCGTTTAAGGCTATTGGTGAGGCTGAGTTTCCGTTAGGGGCTATGACAGAATCACTCAATCAATTGGGCCAGCTGAGCGATCGCGAAGCATTAAAATACACTGTTAATCTTTTAAGTCAAAGCGCAAATGTGCTGTTGCGAGAGGCTCCAGCTGTGCTGAAAGAGATCGGGGTAGAAGCGCTGTTAGTTGATCAGGTTTCTTCAGAAGGGGGTACTGTTGCAGATTATTTAGGACTCCCGTTTGTTAGTGTTTGTAGTGCGATCGCATTGAACCGTGAACAGAATATTCCGCCCTACGTTACCAGCTGGAAATACAGCCCAACTCGCTGGGGACGGTTTCGCAATCGACTGGGCTATAAGGCCTTTGATCGGGCGGTGAAACCCGTGGTGACTACCATTAATGAATATCGTCAGAAGTGGGAATTGCCAGTCATTACCAATCCAAATGAACGATACTCCGGGCTTGCCCAAATTAGCCAACAACCTGCTGAATTAGAGTTTCCCAGAGAAGAACTTTCTCCGTGCTTTCATTTTACGGGCCCTTATCACACGTCTACAGGCCGAGAAGTCCCTGAGTTCCCGTATGACCAGCTAACAGGGCAGCCTCTCATTTACGCCTCGTTGGGCACCATTCAAAATCGCCTGATAGATGTGTTTCAACAAATTGCAGAAGCCTGTGCTGATTTAGATGCGCAGTTAGTTATTTCGTTGGGAGGGTCTGCTAAGCCCGATGCCCTGCCAGCACTGGCGGGTGCTCCGCTAGTTGTGGAATATGCACCACAGTTAGCGCTGTTAAAAAAAGCGACGCTTACCATTACCCACTGCGGGATGAATACTGTTTTAGAGTGCCTGAGCAACGGTGTTCCAATGGTGGCGATTCCAATTGCGAATGACCAACCAGGCATTGCATCGCGCGTTGTTTGGGCTGGCTGTGGTGAAGCCATTCCGCTAAAAAAGATGAGTGTTGCCAAGCTGCGAACAGCTATTGATAAAGTGTTGACGAACGCTACTTACAAAGAGAATGCAGCTAGGCTGCAATCATCTATTCATGGTGCGGGCGGTGTTAAAAAAGCGATTGATATTGTTGAACAAGTCATCGCTACAGGGCAGCCAGTGCTTGCAGAACGCTAAAAGGATATTGGCCTCAAAGCGTTATGGTCTGCGCGGTACGGTCTGCCAGAGATACTGTTCTATGAAAGAATCACTTTCCATTCAGCAAGACAGAAAACTCGTCTTGCTATCACAGAGGCTGCCGCCGCCGAAACAGGCCGGTCGGGCAACGGCAGCTACGCTGTCGGCGATTAAACATCTGGGCTATATCCAAATCGATGCCATCTCTGTCGTTCAGCGCGCCCATCACCATACCCTTTGGAATCGCAATCCTCGTTACAAAGCTTCCCAGCTCGACCAGCTGCTATCGAACAAACAGGTGTTTGAATACTGGTCTCATGCGGCCGCCTACCTCCCTTTTTGTGACTATCGGTTTAGCCTCCCTCGCAAACATGCGTTCTCCAGTGGCGGGCAGCGTCACTGGTATGAGCGCGATGAACGGATGCTGAAATTAGTACTCAAGCGCATTGCTACCGAAGGCCCTTTGATGGCCAAAGATTTTGAGCATACCGGTAAAAAAATGGGCGAATGGAAAGCCAAGCCCGCCAAACGCGCCCTGGAATATCTGTTTATGCAGGGGGATCTTATGGTGCCGTGCCGTGTCAATTTTCACAAGGTTTATGACCTGACCGAGCGAGAATTGCCAGCAGATACCGACACCACCCTGCCTGCGCCAGCGGAATATGCCCGATTTTTGATTACGCAATATTTACGCGCAAACGGACTGGGGCAGGCGGCTGAAATAGCCTATTTGCGCAGCAACACAAAGCCGCTTGTTTCTGCGACCTTGGCGGACATGGTTTCTACCAAGGAGCTGCTACAGATTCGGGTTGCTGATAAGCACTACTATGCGTTGCCAGACTCACTTGAGCTGCTGAGTAAGCCTTTGGCTCGTAGCAGGGTGAAAATGCTTTCACCCTTTGACAACCTTGTTATTCAGCGCGATCGCATAAAGGCACTGTTCGGATTTGACTACCTTATTGAGTGCTACGTCCCCAAGTCAAAACGCCGATATGGCTATTTCTCTCTGCCCATCTTGTGGGATGGCAAGCTGGTCGCTCGCATGGATGCCAAAGCCGAGAGGGCTGAATCAGTGCTGCATATTTACCATCTCTCACTGGAGCCCACGGTCTTGAAAATCGATGCATTGTTCCTTGCCCTGCGAAAGGAACTTCAATTATTTCTACAGTTCAATCACTGCAACAAGCTCCGGTTACATAGAACTTCTCCTGCAAAGGTGAAACCAGCGCTACAGAGTCTAATCAATGATTTGACAAGATGAAGCGCTCTAAGTAGACAGTTGCCCTCCTGAACACGCGCAGTTCGAGCAAAGTAAGAAATAGATTGGTGATTTGTCAGGATTTTGGTAACTCAGCCACAACTCAGCTTTTCCTGGCTCTTAACGTGGCCTTGCGCCCTGTCTAATAGAGATATAGAGCAACGCACAAGCGTTCCATAGCTCGCAAAAGTCGTAACAGCGACTTATCCCCTTTTGTTATGCAGGCGTACATCATGATTGCTTTTGATTCTCGCAACTTCTCAACACCTTCGTTAGCCGAGCAAGCGGTCAATATGCAGCCCGGTTTGCTCAAACGTCATTTCACTCATAGGCTGAGAGGATTTGCGAGCATCTGCCTTACAGAGATTGATCAGGCTTTCATTGTATGGGGCGCTTTAACATTAGTTATTTTTTCGTTAGGGCAGTTCTCTACCATGAACTGGACGACCCAAACTATCCTAGATGCAGCTCTTACAGGTGCAGGTATTGCAGTTACATCGGGGCTCACATGGGCGATCTCAAGCAGTGCAAAGCTGCGGTGGGTCGTTTTTTTGTGGGCCGGGCTGATGAGCGCGGGTAGTGTTGCTACAGCCTACGGCATTTTTTACAGCAGTGCCCTGATTCTCTCGAACCTATGTCTGCTATGGCTCGGCCTATGTGCAGTAGGCTATGGCGCGATGGCCATTGGTATGCAGTCTCGGTGCTTTACAGCGGCTTGTTGGGTGCACTTGGCTGCTGTGCCAGCTCTCAGCTATGCCTCAAGCTGTCAATTTTTCACCAGTGGCTTAGTCATGGCATTGACGCTGTTCTTTTTCTCCATTGTCCCTTGGGACATGCAAGCCTCTAATGACAGTGAGTGAAACTTAAACAGGGCTTAAGTCAGCTGCTTTGTTGCCGACGGGCTCTGACTGAGAAGGTTCAGAACTCTGAGATTCTGAGATCTGAGGATCTGGGCTGGTCGCAGTGATAGAACCACTTTGCGTAGGAATCTTCTCCTCAATGGGTAAATCGATAATAAATTCGGTACCGCTGGATTCTTCTGGATTAATTCGGATACTGCCGCGATGCTTTTGCATGGTTTGGTAGGAGATCGCCAATCCTAGCCCTGTGCCTGATCCAATGGGCTTGGTGGTAAAGAACGGGTCAAAAATTTTGGACTGAATTCCAGATGGAATACTAGGCCCTGTATTTTTGATGCCAATGTGAATGTATTGACCCTCGGCTACCCAAGTTCTAATAAAAATTTCTTTGAGAGGCGTATTTTCACTATCGGTTTCACGGCCCATTGCATCAATGGCGTTAACCAAGATACTCAACAGTACCTGATTAATCTCACCAGGGTTGCAAACGGTATTGGGTAACTTGCCGTAGTTTTTATGAACTTTGATGCCCCCAGAAGTGTCCCCAGAAGTCTCTTGAGAAAGCTGCGAAGTTAACATATTTAAGGTGCTTTCGATACTCTGATTAATATCAGTAGGCTTGCAGCCTTGTTCATCTGACCGAGAAAAAGATTGTAAATCTGAAACAATTTTTTGGACCCGATTAGACCCATCAAAAATAGATTTCAATACTTTTGGAATGTCTTCCTGGATATACTCAAGGTCAATGTCTTCGATATGTTGGCGAACAGACTCCACGGAAGTCGCTTTAGCAGCCGGACTGTCAGACGGGGAAAACTGGCTCAGGCAAAGCTGAATAGTATCTAGGAGATCTTGGACATAGTCTTGCATACAGCGAACATTGCCTGACAAAAACGTGAGTGGATTGTTAAGCTCATGCGCAACGCCGCCTACGAGCTGACCCAGGCTAGACATTTTTTCTGTTTGAATTAGCTGGGTTTGAGTCTGTTGTAATCTTCCCAGCGTAGTGCTCAACTCAATCGTTCGCTCATTGACACGTTGTTCTAACTGTTTTTCGTGTTCTCTAAGCTTTTTCTCGGCTATGTGCTGACGACGAATGGCATAGGTCATGACCGTGATGGTCATAATCCCACTGGCAAACAGGATGCTCACCACCCAAACTAGTGTGCGATATTGGCTATAAAAAGAGGGGGTAACGTTGATTAAAATACTTTCTGGTGGCAGCAGCTCCGTATCGATCCCTGCTCGTTCGAGTTCTTGCGCATCAAAGATCCACTGGTTTTTGGCTTCCAAGATGGGTGCTACGTCACTAATGGGGGTTCCGTTTAAGACAGCTTGGGCGAGTTCTACAGCCTGTTGCGCATGGTAATTGCCGTCTATCACCTTGCCACCAACGGTGCCTTGGTCGACCAGCATCATGGTTTTTGTGTATAGCGGGTTGGGGAGTTGCGATCGCACAAGCTGAGCCTCTTGCCCAAATGGCACTAACGGCCCTGCGGTACTCCCTTCACGAAGCTGCCCGATAAAGAAAATAGGTAAATCATCAGCATACTCTCCCAACCGAGCTTCAACCTCCAAGTCCACGACGTCTTTCACTTCAATAATCGTCGGTGCGTTGTCATAGTCCAGTAGACCAGATTCAATGCTGCGCAGATTTCCCTGACTTGAAGAGCTAGAGTCAGTAATAACAATCACGCGGTCTGACTCTGTTTGACGGGCTGCCTCCATCACGTTTTCGACAGTACTGTGCTTCTCAAATACACCTGTTAGGAAGGACTGATTGAGCAAGCGCTCCTGCACATTGTTGATGCCCATAAACACAATCGGCAGGGCTGGAAAATATGCCTCGCGGTTTTCTAAAACCATGTCCAATCCTGGATCATCGGCAACCATCATCATAGACAGGGGCGTATCTTGATATTTGGTTTTTACATAGTCTAAAAACTCTTCTTGATAGAGCAAGTTGGGGTAGCGTTTAGCATCTAAAAACTCGTGGTAGACCGTAATATCTTGCTCTGCATCTTGAAAGCCTTGATCAATGCCATCTTTTTGCGATTGAGTCCAAGAGATCTCTAGGTTGTAAGAATGGATGACGAGTACATGTTTTTCTTCTAGTGAGGTACTATTTTCGTTAGCGATCGCTTCGCTGGTGTGGGTGTTTAGCAGCCAACTCAAGCCCATCAATGGAACCGCACATAATATTGATCTGAAAAGGGGCTTGCTCCATTTAGATCGGTGGATATAAAAGGTGTCCATAGATAACCAGTAGCATCAGTTGCTCTTAAGTATTCCCAGTGCATTATTACGATACAAAATGAGCGAGTGAGTTTTAATCGATAGCTGAGCCGCAGCTCACTGAGGGAATGTGGGCAAAGCGGCATATTGATTACTGATGTGATGTGACCAATGAAAAAAATGGATAAGCTGCAAGCTAGTGCGAAGGTGAAAACGAGTCACCACAATTATCATGGACTGGCGCACCGGAAGGCACAAAAAGCTTCGCAATCAATGTATATGATCCAGATGCGCCCACCGGATCAGGCTGGTGGCACTGGAATGTTGTTAATCTCCCAGCTTCTGCGAACTCTATTTCTCAGAATGCGAGTATCAATGCCGACCTACCTGGTGAGGCGATTGAAATCCGCAATGACTATGGTACCGTTGGGTTTGGCGGTGCTTGTCCCCCGCCTGGTGAAGTCCATCGTTACATTTTTACGGTGTATGCGCTGGGTACAGAACACTTGGAGTTGCCTGAAAATCCCAGCAATGCGCTTGTCGGTTTCATGATTCGTGCAAATATGCTCGACAGTGCAAGTGTCACAGCCGTTTATCATCGGTAATATTAACGAATAGTACAAACTATCCCCCCATCGGCCTCTCGCTAGAGACCCAGGGGGGCGTTGGAGGTGCTGGCTAACAGTGCGTGGCAGCGGTCAATCAAAGGGCATGTGTGAAAATTTTAGATTAACTGTTGCCGCTGCACTCTGCCATGAGATGTCACTGCTATCGATTGATACTTGAAGGATAGGAAGAGAGAAGACAAATGACGGAATCACCAGAATTCAAGGCAGCGTTTCCTTATCAAGAAGATGTTTTGGCGTTACCCGTATTGAGTTTGGATGCTGCCGCCGAGTGGTACTCCAAACATTTCAGTATGGTCGAGGTTTCACGAATCGATGAGCCTATTCCAACAGTTGTCCTTGAACGTGATGGCACGAGAATCGGTTTCTCAGTTAACGGTGGTGATCCCGCGCAGGATGGTGCGGCCATTTTGGTCAGCAATATTCAGGGCATAAAAAGTGAGCTGGAATCGAGAGGTCTTGAGATCGGCGATTTGCGCAATGATGAACGCGATGGTAAGGAGTTTCAGGTGTTTTTTGTGGTTGCGCCCGATGGCTTGTGCTATTACTTTCATGAGCCAGTCGGATAACGTCTCACAAACGGTTGATGCGCTTCGAGTTGCTCTCGTTGCCCTAGGAAGGTTTGGCGTTTCTGCTCGTCTTCTCTTTGTTCATGAGAGAGTGAGGGCCTCAGTGCCTAAGATATTAGGTGTTTAGGCCTACATCCCAGACACTGAAAACTTTATTTTTACTGTCGAAATGCGCTAACTGCGAATATTCTACTCATCTTCATAGCAAGCCAAGTTGCTTTCCAGCTGCTGCTGTTGCTCCGCAGAAAGCAATTGCATCACACTCGCTTTCAGATCGGATTCCGCCGCCTCAAGGCTGACTATCTGTGCCTCATTTGGCTCAGGTAAAATAGCGTCAATATCCTCTTCTAGCTGTTCTTCCAGTACTTCAATTTTCGTGGATTGCTCAGCAGTCAAAATAGCCTCTACGCGTTTTTCATATTCTTCTTCAATTTCATCGAGCGCGGTTTCTTGTTGAGATGTCAGCTCAATTTCTTCGCTACTTTCGTCAATGTCGTCCTCATCAAACAGTTCTGGCGCGACCGCAAATACCTGTTCATCCGCCCACTGATCAATTTGCTCCAGCTGTCCCTGCTGCTGCGCAGAAAAAAGCGTTTCAACCTCAGTATCAAAAGCATCTTCTAGGGCAAATATCTGCTCTTCCGCTTCTGGTGAGAGCGGCAGAATGTTGTCTATCGCTTCATCAAACTGTACTTCGAGTTCTTCAATGTCTGAAAGCTGCTGAGCGCTTAGCTCTATGCCATCAAAGTAATCTGGGCAAACGGACTCTTCGGCTTGGCTCTGGTGAGCAAAGGGTACTGTTAGGGTAGCGATCGCACCCAACAAAATAGGCAGCGTTTTCAAAGAAATGAATTTCATGGCAAGAGTGTCCTCTATGAATGTGACAACCTCACTGTAAAAAGCCCATAAGTGAGAATAGGGGAAAACTTCGGGCAGAAATCGGTTAGTTGACTGTTGAGGTGCTCAGTTTGCGCTGAGAGCGCTATCACATTAACGTTTTCACAGGCTCTCTTCAGCCTTATCTAAAGCTGCTTTAGCCGGTAGCCGACCCCGTGCACTGTTTCGATAAAATCTGATGGAGCCCCAGCTTTCCGCAACTTTTGTCGCAAACTCTTGAGGTGAGATTTTACCGTTTCATCATCGGGTAAAGCACCTGCGTCCCAGCACTGATCTATCAGTACAGAGCGACTCAGCACCCGTCGCCCACTGCGCAAAAATAGCGCCAGTAGACTAAATTCCTTCGGCGTCAGCGGTAAACTTACCTGCTGATAAAAGGCTTCGTGGGTATCAGGATTAAGCTCAGCTTGGCCCCAAGTCAACAGGTTGCTGACATCACCGAACGTGCTGCGCCGCAACAGGGCTCGCAGTCGCGCGAGCAACTCCATCAAATCAAACGGCTTCACCACATAGTCATCTGCCCCGGCATCCAGCCCAGCGATTTTGTCGGTATTGGTATCGCGAGCCGTCAGCATCAAAATGGGACCGCGCTTGCCTACTTTGCGCAGTCGCTGGCAAAGATGAATGCCGTTGATTTTCGGTAGCATCACATCGAGTACCATCAGGTCATAGGTCAGGTCGCTCGCCTGGACCCATCCCATCTCACCATCGGTCACCCAGTCCACCACATATCCCTCATCTGTCAGGGCCTCTGTGAGCCCTTCTCCGAGCTGTGTATCATCTTCTACTAACAAAATACGCATGGGTAAACTGTTACAGTCTAAAGGCTTGAAAGAGATTGTTTCTGTTTTTCCTATCGTACCCTGTTGTCCATTATCTCGTTAACTAATGACTATTTCCCAGCCTCAGAAATGGTTGCCCCTTGGCTTTGGTATAGTGCTGGCAACACTGCTAGGAACGGGGCTCATTGCCTATGAGGCCATCATAAATCGGGAATACCCGTTTGAGGTGGAGGCAGAGGCAGACAGTGGCTATGCGCTGCTGAACGAAATACTTGCAGCGATCGCAGGTGCAGAAGTCAGCCATCAGGCGTATTTGGAAACAGGCGAAGAAGAAAATCAGCGTGAGTCGTATGTCTATCTTGAGATAGCTGAAAGCTTTCTGGAAGAACTTAATGCAGAAGAAGAAGAAAATGACTACTGGCTATATCTAGAAGCACTAGAGCCGCTCAAAACAGCCCTGGAAAATCGCGTTAGCGGGTTAGCCGCAAGCATTAACCAATCAGATGCTGAACCGCCCGGTTTACAGACCCAAATAGATCGAGCCGCCCAGCGTAGCCAAGCCCAGCTCGAAATTCATATGGCTGTGCAAACCTTAGTAGAAGAAGGCAGCATAGACGAACAGTGGGCGCTCGCTGACACGAGCCTAAGCATTAACAACGGGCTTTGGACGCTGGGATTGATCGTTGGTGTTAGCACGCTGACGTTGTGTGCGCTGTATCTATCCCTAAGGCACACATTGAATCACGCACAGCAAACACAACAGCAGCTGCAACAGGACACAGACACACTCACGGCTAGCCTCAAGGCCGAAACGGCCGATCTTCTCACGGTTAAAACCGCCTTAGCAGAAGAGCTGAGCCGCCGCCAAGCGATAGAAAACACCTACAAAGAAACTGAACAAGCCAAAGAATTAACCGACATTAAGCTCAATTTTTTCTCGTTAGCTTCCCATGAACTGCGGACACCGCTAAGTGCCATCTTAGTCTCTGCGCAACTGTTGGATAATCCCAATGCACAGTGGTCTACGGCTAAGCGATCGCGCAACCTCCGACGCATTCAATCCTCTGCAAAAACGATGACACAGCTGCTGTCAGACATTTTGCTCTTGACTAGAGCTGAGGCTGGCAAATTAGAATTCAACCCTCAAACCATTGATCTCGAAACATTCTGTACCGCCCTAGTAGGAAGTGTGAAATTTAACACCCAAGCGCAACACCATATTTGGGTAGAGCAAAAAGGAGAGTGTGCGATCGCCTGCTTAGACGAAAGTCTCTTGCGAGCCATGCTAATGAGCCTACTGACAAATGCAATTAAATATTCTCCTCCAGAAAGTGAAATTCGCCTCACCATTACAGGGCAAGAGGGCCATACACACTTTCAAATAACAGATCAGGGCATCGGTATCCCAATCACCGATCAAAAACAGCTGTTCGAGTCTTTTCATCGCGGTGAAAATGCCAAGTCTATTGCCGGAACAGGACTGGGCTTAGCCGTCGTCAAAAAATGCCTGGAGCTACATGGCGGAAACATTTCGGTAGATAGTCAAGTTGGCATTGGTACCACCTTTACGCTGGACTTACCCTGGGTCGAAAAAGCTAATCCATAGCCAGAAAATCATAAGTCAGCCATAAGTTAGCCTTTCCTAGTCTTTAACGTAGCCTTGCGACCTGTCTAATAGAGACATAGAGAAACGCACAAGCATTCTTACGCCTGTGACGTCGCTCATAAACAACAACTTAGGTGATTTCCATGCAACGCTTCATCCTTTCTGCTTGCTCTGTAGTGCTCGCAACCGCAGCAATCGCAACTGAGGCACAGGCCCTACCAAAAATCGATTCCGCGTTCGATCTTCAAACGCTTCGCCTGGGCGAATTGGACACTCGCAATAAATCTGACGAGTACTCACAGCCCTACTATTCACAATCCTCCCCGGAGCCCTCTCCCCAGAGTGTCTCTACAGAACAAGAGCGTGCTCAGACAACAGACCCCACTACGTGGGAAAACGCAGAAAGCCAAGAACAGCCTTCTTCCCCAGTCATTTCAGTGACTGAGCGACGTCATCAATCACTTGATCGAAGCTAGCAGCTCAAGGACATCCTCCACAGGTTAGCTTTTCCTCTCTTTCCTCATTCGGAATGCAGACCATCTGCAAAATCCAGACAAATTGCTTGATTAAATCTAGGTCGAACAGATGCATAGGAGTATCTGTTGAGTTTATATCTGTTGATTTGCCTTCACTCATCTCATATTTATCAGTTTGCATCTTGGAGTATTGACCTATGAGCATTTATTCTGCGGCGATTATTGGCGCTAGCCCAGCAGGCTGCATAGCGGCAATCGCCCTTGCCTGCAAAGGGTTTAAAGTTCTTTTGATAGATCCTTCTGAATTTCCTGGCGATCTTCCTTTGGAAGGGCGATCTCTGAAAGAGAGGCAACGCCAACGCCATCGCGCTGACCTTTCTTCGCCGCTTGATATAGAATGCAGCGCATGGCCGGGCTGTCGGACTTGGCGATCGCTGTGCAATCAGAGTTTGAGGACAGTGGCGCAGGCGCTAGGTGTAGAAGTCTGGAAAGCCTGTCGTGTAGACACTGCAATCATTGAACAAGGGCAGCTCATGGGGCTGACTACAGAATGCGGCACGGTGAGGGCATATCACATTCTAGATGCTTCGGGGCAACGTCAATGGTTATCCCGACAGCTCGGCATTCCCACCAAGCCACCTTCTCCTCAATCTTCGCCTAACCAGTCTTCGCCTAACCAGTCTTCGTCCAAGTTGATGGCCCGGTTTAACCATCTGACCTGGCAAATGCGCGATCGCTTCGCTGGTCCTGGTTGGTTTTTGCTGGGCGATGCGGCGGCTAGCCCAGACCCAGCCATATCCTACGGATTACTGCGCGCACTCACCTACGGACTGTTCCACGTACTGCAATCAGCTATGAGTGCCCTATACGCGGCCCGTGCGATCGCAGACTGTGAGCACGGCAAAATTTCAGAGGCACTCGCCGCCCAGAGCTACAGCCAGTGGCTACAGACTTGGTTCATCCAAAGTTCTGTTACACAGCACAGTAGAGAATACACGACTCATTATTCTCCAGCCTTTCCAATGTGCTTTTAACTTGGCCATAGGTTAGCCATTTCTAGCCCTTAAGGTAGCCTCTCGTTCGGTTTACTGATTTGTGTAGAGCAGTTCACCGGAGCCGCAAACAAAGGCTCCCCATATTCAAGGCTAAATTCAATGCTGAAACATAAAATAAAATGGACCGATAAGACTGTCGTGATTACAGGAAGTGGTTCGGGGATTGGACGATCGGTGGCGATCGCCCTCGCCAAAAAAGGCGCTACTATCCACCTAATAGATCTCCGCCAAGAGCGAATCACAGCACTAACTGAAGAATTATCTGCTGAGCCGGGTGTGTGCAACAACAAAATCCACGGCCACACCATAGACGTCACAAATCCAGAAAAACTCCAGCAGTTAGCAACAGCGATCCAGAACAAAGTAGATATTCTGATTAACTGTGCAGGCATTTTGCATCAAGGGAAAATCGCCACCGCTGCTAATAAAGAACTGCATCAGGTGCTAGATGTAAACCTATGGGGAGCCATTTACAGCATCAAATCATTTCTTCCTCTCCTAAAGAAATCAAAGGAGCCTAATCGTGAGCAAGGCAGCCACATCATCAACATTGCCTCTATTGCCGGATTAATTGGCGCACCCGAAATGGCAATATACAACGCTTCTAAGTCTGCCATTTTGGGCTTAACAGAATCGCTAGCGATTGAACTAGCCGCCGATAATATTCACGTCGCAGCCGTTTGTCCAGGATCTGTTAAAACCAACCTTGGCCGAGACGGGCGATTTTCCTCAGAATCTACAGCTGCCCACATACTGCGCAGCACTATTCGCAGCGGCGTCGAGCCTAGCCGCGTAGCAAAAGATATCATCCACGTTGTCGAACACTCATCTTTGTTCAAACTCTCTTGTGTCGAACTGCACTGGCAATTTCTATGGCTGTGCAAAAGACTTTTCCCGAGCCTGTATCCCAAGCTTGCCAGCACTATTTATCACAAAGTTCTAGATAAAGGATGGCTGGAGTCTTTCTTGTCGCTACAACCTAACATCAAGCACTGGCTGTACCAATGCGTTAGCAAAGCCGCGCCGCAAGAGTATCGCAGATATTAATCGCAAACCAAAAAAACAGACAAACCGTAGAGACACAACAACTTGTCATGACACTACTGAATCACTGGCATCCCACAATCGAAAGCAAGCGACTGAAAAAGAAACCCGTTTCAGTTCAGCTATGCAATGAAGAGATTGTATTGTTCCGCACCTCTAAAGGAGCTGTTGGCGCACTGAAAAATCGCTGCTGCCATCGAGGCATGAAACTCAGCCAGGGCTGGGTTGAGAATGAAGAAATTGTTTGCCCGTATCACGCTTGGAGATATTCGCCTAGTGGGAAAGCGTTTAGCCCTAGTACGCCCAAGCTAAATTTTTGTGCACCGTCATTTACAGTGGTTGAACGGTATGGAATCATTTGGATTAAATCTGCGGATTCACCTGCTAGCTTCCCTGACTTCAGCATTCAAGATCATTTATTTGCGGGTGTTGTCACTCAAGATATGCAGACGCCCTTAGAAGTCGTCGTAGATAATTTTTCAGACATTGAGCACAATCCCACCACTCATACTTACTTTGGATACGCTTACGAGAATATCTCTAATTTTGAGCACCGGATTGAAACTACAGATGATTCTGTCCGTGTGATCAATAAAGGTGCTCAACAGCCTTTACCGTGGCTGGTTGAAAGAGTATTTTTTAACGTACATTCGGGAGACCAGTTCATAAACGATTGGAAAACCTATTTCTCTCCTGTCCACAGCATTTTTGACCAATCCTGGGTTAATCCCGCTACCGAAAAGCCAAGACGAATACAGGTAAAATTGGTTGTCTTCTATGTCCCGGTCAGCGATGACCAAACGCGGCTTATGATATTTGTTTTTGCGAATCCTATTATAAATAAGTGGATATTCCAACTTTTAGTCGGGCCTATTGTCAGATTTTTTGTGGATTATGAGCTTAAAAAAGACAAAGAGATACTGGAGAATCTTGCGGATAAGCAAATGCCTTTGAGTGAGATGCAGCTAGGTCGGTACGATCGCGTATTGGGCGAAAATCGTAAGCGAATTGATCGTATTTACCGAGCCTATCCTTGAGTGTTAAGTAAAGAGAAATTACAGGGTGAGAAACATGAATACTTCAGAGAGATTCCAGACAATCTTGTGGCAAGGAGAAACGACTACCGATGAAGCACTGACGCTTTTTGACGAGCTAAACGCTGTAGACTTAGCGTTCATCATGGGTAGATGGCAAGGGTCTGCTTTTTGTACGCACCATCGACTGGATGGGCTGCTAGAGACGATTGGCTGGTATGGAAAAGAATTTGTTAGCTCAGACTGCGTTCATCCTTTGCTATTTTCTGCTGGCAATGAGATTTTTAAGGTCGATCCCAACCCCATCGCTGTCAATTTGGGACTTAGCATCGATATTCCTCAGAACAAAGTGCTTAAGCCACTTTACGGTGCAATGAGTAAGCTACTCAAAACCGAAGAGAGCAAAGCGAGCGTTCGGATGACGGAATACCGAGGCAAGCTCAGCGCAACCATGACCTATGACTATTTGCCAATCAATGACGTTTTTAGAAAAGTAGACGAAAACACTCTGTTGGGTTTGATGGATCTCAAAGGGATGGAGCAGCCATTCTTTTTTGTTCTAGATAGAGTTTGATGCTTTGAGGTCTTACTCGTACTGATATCGAGACGGTTACCTTTAATGGTGGCAACAGCAAAGATACTCTAGATGCTAGTGCCTCCACCCAGACGATTGTGACAGACGGTGGCAACGGCAACGGTGACGATACGCTCATTGGCCGCAAAGGCGACGATGTGATGTTGGGTAGCGCTGGCGATGACCTTTTGCAAGGTGGCAGTGCTGACGACACGCTAATTGGTGGCGATGGTAACAACACTCTGTTTGGTGGTCTAGGTGCTGACACTTTTGTAACTGGGCTAGGGGGTGTTGATATTATTCAAGACTTCAACGCGGCTGAAGGCGATGTGATACAAATTTAGCGGGATTTGCTGCCTCAAAACATGGGCCGTATAGCTGCTGTGCGAGATGCGCTCAGCTACAACAGCAGTATCGGTATGCTGTCGCTAGATGGCACTCAAATTGCAGAAATTCAGAGGCCAGCCGGTGGGTTCGACGTCAATAGCAATGTTGATATTCTGTAGGGACTTAGCGACTGAATAGTGTCCTAGCAGTCCTCACCCGAAAGGTGAGGGTTGCTGCAATAAATCCTTACAACAGAGCTGAGTGAAGCGACCGTTCAGTGGTAATCTGGGTCCGCTTGTTGAACAGTCATCACTTATGTATAACTTCTGTTTGCTAGTTATATGCTGTGAGGACAACCCAGGGGAAGTGTCATGGTTTTAAGTTTGAAAAACAGTGCCTCTAAAGCCTTTCAAAAGGCTGTTGTTACGACAGCCGGGCGCGGCTTATTTACAGCGGTAGTGACAGGCCTTGTTACCGGAATAGTGGGCGGGGTTACACTGCCTGCTAATGCGGTTTCTGTACCGAAAGTCTTAGCCGAAAAAAACGCTGCTGGATTTTCTCTTTACTCAGGTAATAAAACAGCCGTAGAGATTGGTGAAGATGCGATCACCAGTTCTTCTAGCTCAGCTGTTTTTCAGTCACCCGCGAGCGATCGCCTAACAGAACTCACTGAACCTGACGGGACTACGGTGATCCTGCCACCCGGTTATGATGCCAGTCGTTCATATCCTGCGCTCGTGCTTATGCCCTACACCGACCGCACGGCATTGCACATGTTCAACTGGGGAATCTACGACGCATATCAGCATAGCGGCGGCAATAGCTCTGAGAATGCGTTTGTGATTATTATGCCGCCAGGGCAGGGTAGCTCGGCCAATTGGTCTGGAGCTGGCTGGGAGTCACTTGTGAATGAATACGAAGCCTATGTGCAACAAACCCTAGACCCAATTGCTGCCAAGTACAATGTAGACCCTAACCAGATGGTAATTGGTGGCTTTTCGCTAGGCGGCGACCTGAGCTGGACGCTGAGCTTGCGCAATCCAGGCTTGTTTAGCGGCGCGATTGTGATGGGCAGTATGTCGAACTATCGCGATGCTCAAAGTGCGCGGCTGCTGGCCAGTAGTGACTTTCGCTACTTTATGGTGATGGGTGGCTACGATGGCAATCGCAGCGCTATGTATAGCGCACTCGATACGCTCGACACGCACGATATTGACTATCACTACGAGGAAGTAGCAAATGCGGGTCATGGTGACCTGCCTGAACAAATGCCGAGTAATCTGTTTTTGTCGGCGATGGATTATGTACTTGCTGAGCAGTTAGCGGCGCTATCGGTAGCAAGATAAAAGAGAGTTTTACAGCTGTGCTTTCCTGAGAAATCTACCGCTGTCAATCTTGCTTGTTATGAATGTTCGGGGATCAAATCAGTGAAACCACGGGTGCTGAAAAACGCTCGTGAGCACGGTGGTGCGGGCAGCCTAACGGAAGTACCGTTGTGATAGGACTGCTCGTTCACTCATGCCTTCTTTTCTTCAGATTTTTAGACACAGACGTTTTATAGTTTCAGCACTTTTTGCAGCGGTAGGGGTTAGCTACTCAGGCCTAGTTCAGCTCAACGAACGGCTGAGCCAGCCTGCTCTAGCAGTGTCAACAACTTCTATCACCAGTAATATTGTTGATGCTGATGCCGATCTGTTTTTACCGCTCGCTAATGCCACCGCTGAGCAACATCTGGCGCAGGCTTCTGCTTCTGATTTGTGGTATTCAAAAGAAATCAGGGGCATCTATATGAGCCGCTACCGAATTACGAACAATACGGATGAAGCTACCATTCGCAACAGAGTTCGCTATTACAAGCAGCAGGGTATAAATACGATCATTCATGGTGTATGGGGCAACGGCTGTACTATGTATGACAGCGGTGTCATGCTGAAAACGTTTGGCATACCGCACTGCCCAGAGAATCTGTTTCAGGCGCAATGGTTAGAGTGGTTGATCGATGAGGCTCACACGCAGGGAATGCAGGTGCATGCCTACTTTGAGAAAGGTATTAAGCTGGACGCCAACAGCCCAATCTTTGAGCTAGCGCATAGCAATGGCTGGTTTGTTCCGGGTGTTGATAGAACCTATCCCTCGGTAGATCACTATGTCCTAGATGTGAACAATCCGGTAGTGAGTCAATTTTTTGAACAGATTTTGGCTGAGTTTGTGCGTAAGTATCCAACAGTGGATGCAGTACAGTGGGATGACTATCTGGGCTACTATGCAGCGATTGGCGGTGATGTGGATAGAACCTCGCACCTCACTGACTTTGTGCAGCGAATGCGGACGGGCATGAAGGCCGCAAATCCGAATGTGAGCTTTGATATTTGCCATCACAATCCTTACTGGGGCGCGCGCTACTTCGCGGCAGACTGGGAGAGCTGGGGCGCAGATAGGATCTTTATCCAAGCTTACAACGATGCTAATTTTTACGATGAGCTGGACTACATTGAGCGTTACGAAGGGGTAGCAATTTCGGATAATCAGCTGCATCGACTCGGCGACATTATCAACAATCCCAACATTAAGAGTGTGCTGATTTTCCCCTCGGCAGGTGATCCGGTATCAGCGGCACGGCGCGTGAATGCAACAATTACGGGGCGGTAAGGAATGGCTAGATTGGGCAGCCTAATACCATATGGAATTGATAGGTTTAGCTGTGAAGCTTACTTTCCTAGGGTTTTATTGTTTGTACTGCCATGCCTTCTTCTGCCGCTTTTGCTAAACCAAACCAAAATAAAAAACAATCTGGCTGTGGCTGTGGTTTCTTTTCGGTGGCGCTTCTGTTTGGGCTAGTGGGAGGAGGCTGGTGGCTAGCGCCGCGACTTCATCGGATAGATATTGAAACGGCTAGAAAAGGCGATTTGGTTGCTGTGGCGAATAGCTTGCTTGAAGAAGACGAGTCTGCTGCTGAGCCTGTGTTTGTGCCGTTGGAGCTGCCGTCGGGTGTGCCAGGGGTTGAAACTGGAGCGGCTGTAGAGGGCGCTGATGCGGGGACGCCACCGCCGCCACCGCCGCCAGTGGTAGAAGCGCCTGAACCCACAACAGCAGTGGCGACACCAGTAGCTGCTGCGCCTACGCTGCCGCCTGCTTGGAAAGCTAAGGAGATTCGTGGGATTTATTTGAGCCGGTATCAGGTAACGAACAATGCCAGTGAAAAGGTGATACGCGATCGCGTCCGCTATTACAAGGCTCACGGCTTCAACACTATTCTCCACGGCGTGTGGGGCAATGGCTGTACTATGTACAGAAGCGAGGTAATGCAGACCACACTCGGCTACAACAGCTGCCCAAACCTGTTTCAAGACGAGTGGCTAGACTGGATGCTCGACGAAGCCGACAAGCAGGGAATGCAAATTCATGCGTACTTTGAGAAGGGCATTAAGCTAGATAAAAACAGTCCCATTTTTGAGCTGGCTCAAGCAAAAGGATGGTTTGTACCTGGTATAGATAAGACGTATCCGAGGGTGGATCATTATATTCTGGATGTGGAGAAGCCAGAGGTGGCGAAGTACTTTAACGAGATTTCGGCTGAGTTTGTGACCCGGTATCCAACGATCGATGCGGTGCAGTGGGATGACTATGTGGGCTATCACGATGAGCTGCCGGGCAGCGAAGATAGAACGCCGCAGCTGACTCAATTTATGCTCGATATGCGTGCAGCGGTGGAGAAGGCAAACCCGGCGGTGAGCTTTGATGTGTGCCATCACAATCCTTACTGGGGTAAGCGCTACTTCGATGCAGACTGGGCGAACTGGCAGGTAGACCGAGCGTTTATTCAGGTGTATAACGACAACAACTTTGAAGTAGAAATGGACTACGTGCAGCAGCATGCGGGGATTGCGATTTCAGACATCCAGTTTTCACGGTTAGAGAGCTTAGCAAATAATCCAGCTGTGAAGAGCGTATTGTTGTTTCCGTCTGCGGGAAAGCCGGAAGAAACGGCTGCAAGGTTTAAAGCGTTTTGGAGTAAAGAACAGTAGGAGCAAGCTTCGTATCATTTTGTACAATCCTGCGTTCCGATTGTGGTGTAGCTTGATGTTCTTGAGCTGTGTTTTTAAGC
>JBHJIY010000089.1:0-5319 GCA_050042985.1 Phormidesmis sp.
GTTTGGTGGTTTGGCGGTGGCATCGACCTCACGCCCTACTACACCACTGAAGAAGACGTAGTGCACTTTCACAAGACGCTGAAAGATACGTGCGATCGCCATAATCCTCAGTACTATCCCAACTTCAAACGCTGGTGCGACGAATACTTCTACCTCAAGCACCGCGACGAGCCCAGAGGCGTAGGCGGCATCTTCTTCGACTACCAGAACGGTCAGCGAGGCGAACTCTACCGAGGCCACAACCAAGACGGCCCGGCGGCGCTGTATAGCAAAGAAGCTGGTACGGCTCCCAAGCGCTCCTGGGAAGAAATTTTTCAGTTTGCCATCGACTGTGGCGACGCCTTTTTGCCCGCCTACGTCCCCATCGTAGAAAGAAATGCTGACAAGGAATACGGCGAACGCGAGCGCAACTTCCAGCTCTACCGCCGGGGCCGCTACGTGGAGTTCAACCTAGTATTCGATCGAGGCACCCTATTTGGCCTACAAACCAATGGCCGCACGGAATCTATCTTGATGTCTTTGCCGCCTATGGTGCGCTGGGAGTATTCCTACGCACCCGAGCCAAACACACCCGAATCGAAGCTGTACGACTTTTTCCTAAAACCTCACGACTGGGCAGAGATGTCTGCCTAGACTGCTTTACCAATTTTTGTTGTGATCTCCGTCTACAGCGCGATCCGTAGTTTCCCTGCGTAGGCACACCGCCACAGCTGGGCACTCTTAAGAGCACATGCGATCGCTTTTACAGACTTTTTCTAACGTTCTGTAAGGGTGCAACGTCCTGACTTTAAAAAGAGAGTGGCAGCAACGGTATGGAGCAGCGAGATTTTACAACGCCTCAGGGCGATAAGGTCATTATTTTGGCCCCTACAGGTCGGTTAGATATCACCACCGCCTGGCAATTTAGGCTCAAGCTACAGGAGTCTATCTCTGAGGAAAACCCCCACATTTTGGTAAACCTCAGCGAAGTGAACTTCATCGATAGTTCTGGGCTTACTTCCCTTGTCGCAGGCATGCGCGATGCCGACAAAATCGACGGCAGTTTCCGCATTTGCAACGTACACCCCGAAGCAAAGCTGGTATTTGAAGTCACCATGATGGACTCTGTCTTCGAGATTTACGAAACAGAGGAGGACGCTCTCGCTGCGCCTTACAAGGTACCGGTTGCTTAGTCTATTCCTAAGCTTGGGCTCTAGGCTTTGAACGCTCAGCTTGAACGCTAAGTTTGTATAGGCTCACCAGTCAAAGGTTTCTTGTTTAATCATCTGAAACGGCCCCATTAGGGCACCCCATAGACCTCGGCCTGTGTCGGGGTCTATTCCTTTGTCATAGGTTTGCAGTAGCAGCGTGTTTGCCTGTGGCGCAATGTCGAACCCTAGGTAAACGTAGCGGCGCTGCCCGTCATAGTCGAATGAGCACAGCTCGCCGTCTTTAAGCGCACTTTGAAAGCTGTAGCCTGCAGCAACAGCCTGATACTGAATAAGCGCGCCGCTGTTGGGCAAAACGACCAGCTCACGTTTAGAAAGATTTTCAACCAGGGCAGGATTACTACCAGCACCTCGATACTTAAGCGGGTCGCTCAGTGCGAAGTACTGTCCCCGCAGCTGCCCTGCTTCCTCTCCAGCGCGAATTTGTAAAATGCGCTGTCTGTAGGGTGGTTTGCCAGAAATGACGTTCGCCTGCTCTAGCAAAAAAGTAAAGACCTCTGAGGAAGACAGGCTAGGCACAGGCCGCTGCCACAGGCGCAAATGGACGTACCAAGCAGGTGAAGCAGCTGCCTGATCCGCATTTTCAAATTCACCTGCTAGATAGTGGGCCAGAGTCGTCAGCGCAGCGTTAGACATGAAGAGTCGAAGGGAGTGGGTTCAAAGGAAGACTCGTGGGGATTGAGCCTTGCCCTTCTCGATTATTGCGCTTTGGCTGCTTTCTCAATGACTACCTTCTTGATGATTTGTTCTAACCGCTTGGCAAAGCGACTGAGAAGCGTAACAATAAGTTTACAAAGAGTATTTAGAGCGTTTACTTGTGAACAACGTCCGCACGGTTTCAGATACGAAACGAGCCTTCTACGGCCAGCACACCCGTCCTATCAATGCGATTTATCGCCGTGTGGTCGAAGAACTGATGGTAGAGATGCATTTGCTGCTAGTAAATGCAGATTTCAACTACGACTCTATCTATGCGCTCGGCGTTGTGAGTACTTACGACCGCTTTATGCAGGGCTACGAGCCTGAGCGCGATCGCGAGGCCATCTACACGGCCATTGTTCAAGCCGTAGAATCCGACCCCGCGCAGTACCGCCGCGATGCCGAAGAGGTCATGGCCTCTGCCAAAGGCGTACCCAGCCTAGACGCCTTCAAGTCCTTACTCAGCGAAGCCAAAACAGACGCTGGCAGCGACGCACTCAAGGGCAACTTGCACAAAGCCATCAGCAATCCCAAGTTCAAGTACAGCCGCCTATTTGCCATCGGCCTATACAACGTCATCGAAGCGATTGAGGCAGACGCTTTGCAGGACAAGGAAAAGCGCGAAGCGCTAATGGATGACATCGCTCAGACGGTTGACCTCAACGCCGACCTGCTGAAAAAAGACGTCGACCTTTACCGTAGCAACCTAGAGAAAATGGCTCAGGCGCAAGCGGTCATGAAAGATATGATCGAGGCCGAAAAGAAAAAGCAGGCCAAGCGCGAAGAAGAGAAGAAAAAGCGAGCTGAGGCTAAGGCAGCTGAAGCAGCGGCACCTGCGGATGCCCCAAGTGATACATCGGCCGACGCTGAATCGGGTAGCCCAGCCGAATAGACTGGTTCATTTTCAGTGAGCACAGCGGCCGTTGAGAGCCACGTAGACAGCTGAACCTCACTCTACAAAATCACCTTCACCAAAGGCTCGAACTTAGTCACCAGGTCTGGCCGAGTCACCAAAGAGGGAAAAGGATGCGTAGTGTAGTCTTTGCCCACTGCCAATGGAAAAGCAGCCTGCCCGTTCAGGTTTGTCCAGCTCGCACCGGCAGCTTGCGCGATCGCCCAGACGGCGGCAATGTCCCAAATCTTAGGCGTGGCCTCTACCGCGCCTAGGCTCACACCCGAGGCCACGGTAAGAATGTTGTAAGTCGCCACACCCAGCATCCGAATCTTGCAGGGGAAAGGCTTTTGCAACACCTTAATGCTGCGAGCGCACAGGCTGAAAAAATATGAGCCAGAAGGTTCATCCGCCGCCGTCTGAATCGGCTCACCATTCATGAAAGCCCCGGTCGTCATCTCCAGGCCAGAATCACCCGGCCAGTAGCCATAAAAATGCTGCTTAACCGGTGGAATATATACATGGCCAAATACAGGCGTCCCCTTGTACAGCAGCCCGATGGAAACGCCCCACAGCGGAATGCCTCTCGTAAAGTTCGTCGTCCCATCAATCGGGTCAATCACCCAGCACCAGTCCGTATCGGGGAAAACATGCTCCGCTTCTTCGCTCAAAATGCCGTGGTCTGGAAACGCTTCAGCAATGCGATCGCTCAACGCCTGATCAGCCCATTTATCGTACTTAGTCACCAGGCTACCGTCAGACTTTTCCTCCGCTGTGGCATTGCCAAAAGCCCCCATTAGCCGTGCGCCGACTTCATCCGTAACCTGCCAAGCAAAATGGGTGACCTTATCCCAAAAATCAGCCTTCATAACGTCGTCCCAATTCCTTAACGATTCGAGTCCAGTTTCTAGTAGTTCGAGTTTCTAACGGTCTAATTTTGACAGGCACTGGCACTATTCGCATCGAGCCAGGTCAGTTTTCAAGGCTACCTTTGCCTCTATCCTCACCCTTCATTTTCTAGAACAGCTGCGATCGCCTGCTTAGCATCCGTCTGAAACGACTGAATATCGACCCGGCTGACCAGTGCGATCGCCACCAGCATACCCACCGCCTGCACCACAAATACCAGTCCATAAGCTGGCAACAGCTGCCCTGTCGTCGGCACTGCCAGAGCCTTCTCTACTGCCGCCGCCCCCGTCAGCTGCTTACCCAATGTCAGCAACGCGCCACCCAGCAAAGAAGCCCCGCCCTGTGCCGTCGCCTGAGCTAATCCCCAAGCCCCAATAAATGTCCCCGCCGCTTCCGCCGCCGTCAAATCAATCATCAGCACAATCGAGCCCGTCGTCAGCACCCCAGAAGCTAGGCCAAAACAACCCACCGCCGCATTCAGCAGCATTGGCTGACCAGTCCACCCCCCCGCCGCTAGCCCCACCAAAAAGATAGACGCCGCAACACAGCCTGCCTTCACCGTTGTCTTCTTACCCAGCAGCGGCATCAGCACAAAGCCCGTCATCAATAGCCCGACCAACGTCCCCACGCCAAAAAAGGCATTGAGCATATTGGTTTCCGTCAGGCTCATACCAAATATTTGCCCGCCGTAGGGTTCTAGCACCGGATTTTGCGTAAACAAGCTCAAACTCAGCACCAGCAAAAAGCAAAAGAACAGTCCTGTTTGTCGACTCGCTGTCAGCACCTTCAACGCCTTACTGAGCGTGATGCCGTCCTCTCGCTCTGCGGCTGCCGACCGTTTACCTCGCCGAGAGAAACGTTTCTCTACGCCAGCCGTACTTACAAACGCCATCGCTAGCACCACCAGTGGCACCACCACAAACACCCGATTGATCGGTGCTCGCAAAGAGTCCAACGCCAGGTCTTGATCCACCGGCCCCAGCAGCGAATTGATCAAAAACACACCGGCAATAATGCCGACCATCAGCATAGACCAGCCGACACCCACAATTTTCGACTTTGTCTTCTCATCTGAAACATCCACCAGTAGCGCCGTAAAAGGCGTCGTCGCTGCCAGCGCTAACCCATAAAGGGAAAACACCACCGCCAGCAACCCCGCCCATGGGTAAGCACTCGGCCCCCATCCCCCAATTTCCATCTGTGCTCCTAGCTGCCACATCACCTGCACAGCAAGAAAAGCCATTAGCCCCATTCCTGCGGTCCCCAGCCAGATATAGCCGCTGCGATAGTGCCCCAGCAGAGGTTTATTATCAGAGAGCTGACCAAACCAAATACGCGCAGGCGACATAAACTGATACATCGCAATCGACCCAGCCGCCACCAGCGCAGGCACTTGTAGTTCATCGATCATCACGCGGTTCAGCACACCCAGCGTCAGCAGCGACATCATCGCAATACCTGTATTAAACAGGCCCAAGCGAATCATTGATGGCAACCCAATCTGAGGCCTTGCCCGTTCGCCTTCCGTAAAATCTGTGATGCCGCTTGCCATCGCTATCTCTATCCATGTAATACAGTCGCTGCCACGCATAACAGCATAAGAGATTCTAG
>JBHJIY010000090.1:0-7474 GCA_050042985.1 Phormidesmis sp.
GCACCCATCATCGAAGCGTTCAGCATCCCCGCTCTTGCCTGCAAATGCAGCGCTGCATCGACCGCTTCACCCCGTGCCAACTTCTCGGCAAACCACACGCTGTTCTTCAAATGTCGATTTACCAGGTGTAGCCCTTCCAGCGCAATCCCGTCACACAGCGGGTTGTCTCCTTTTGCCAAAAAGGCCTCTATCAAATGCGTTAGTGCGTCCATCCCCGTAGCCGCTGTGATTTTGGCAGGCAATCCTAGCAACAGCTCCGGATCGGCCAGCACCACTTGAGGCAACAGCTGCGGGTCAAAAACAATCTTTTTAGCATGGGTTTCATCATCCGAAATAACGGCGCTGCGCCCTACCTCGCTACCCGTGCCCGCCGTCGTTGGAATCGCCACAATCGACGGAATCAGCTGATCAATCGGTCGGGTACTCGCACCATCTTCATAGTCGAACAGGTGACCGGGGTGAAGGGCCATCAGTGCGCTCGCCTTCGCCACATCCATCGGTGCACCGCCGCCCACAGCGACAATCCCATCCGCACCGTGAGCAGCATAGGCAGCAACCCCTACATCCACCTGCGATACGACTGGGTTTCCCCAAATTCCATCAAAGGTCGAAGCTGTCTTTACAATCTCATTTTCTATTTTTGCGAACCACGGAAGCTTAGCGACATCGCGGTCGGTGACTAGCAGTGGGCGCTGAATTCCTAAGGCTTCCAGCGTGGCACTAAGCTCACCACTAGACCCAGGGCCAAAGCGAATCTTGGTAGGGAAATTGTAAGTACTAATCGGCACTACTTAAGCCTCAACCACTAAATATCACCGCTAAACATTCGCTAAATATCGATTAAATATCGATGTATCGGTTAATCTCCCAATCCGTCACCAGAGAACAGAACTCACTCCATTCCTTGTTCTTAAACTCAAAGAAAGTCTTCGCACCTAATTCGCCCAAAGTCTCCATTAGCAAATCGTTCTTCTTCAGCTCAGCTAGCGCCTCAAATAGATTGGTCGGCAGTATTGGCAAGTTCGGAAACTCCTCTCCACGAGTAAACATATTTTCATCAATGCGATCGCCCGGTGCCGTCTTCTTCTCAATCCCATCTAATCCCGCCGCCAACAGTCCTGCCAATGCCAAATACATATTCGCCGACCCATCAATCAACCGGCACTCAAACCGCCCTGGCTCTGGAATCCGCAGCATATGGGAGCGATTGTTCCCCCCGTACGCCACATACTTTGGCGTCCAAGTACTCCCAGAGGTCGTCATACTCGCCCCCAGTCGCCGATAGGAGTTCACAGTCGGTGCAAACAGAGCCGTCAGCCCAATTGCATGGGCTAACACCCCGCCCAAAAAGTGATAGCCCACAGGCGAGAGTCCACCCTCATCTGCCCCTTCGTCAAAACTGTTGGTATCACCCTGCCACAGGCTAATATGCACATGGCCACCACTGCCCGTAGTAGCGCTAAACGGCTTCGGCATAAAGGTCGCTGTGTAGCCTCGCTTCTCCGCCAGCGTCTTCACCATATATTTGAAAAACACGTGGCGATCGCAAGTCTGCTTCGCGTCGCTAAACGTCCAATTCAGCTCAAACTGACCGTTTGCATCCTCATGGTCACACTGGTAGGGCTCCCAGCCCAGCTCCTCCATGTAGCCCACCACCGTCGATATCAAATCAAACTGGCGCATCAAATTGAGCTGATCGTAGCAGGGCCGCTCCGCCGTATCTCTATCATCGGCGACAACATAGCCCGTTTCCGTTTGCTTCAGCAAAAAAAACTCGGCCTCCACACCTGCCTTGTAGGTGTAGCCCATCTCGGCACACTGGTCGAGCACCCGAGTAAGAATCATCCGTGGCGCAGCCGGAAAAGGCTTCCCGTCAAAATATACATCGCTAGCCACCCAGCCCACCGTCGGTTCCCAAGGCAGCTGAATCAGCGAATCTGGATCTGGAATTGCCGCAATCTCAGCTGCATCCGGCCCCAGCCCCAAGTTAGAAGCAAAAGAGCTAAAAAACGCACCGTCTTTTTCAACAGAAGCAATCTTTGCAGCCGGTACCAGCTTAGCCCTTGTCCCACCAAGCAAATCCGTATAGGACACCAGGAAAAACTTAATCCCCAACGCCTTAGCCTTCTCGGCCAAACTTGCTTGCTTCACTAACGTTTCTACCATGGGAGCTTCCGTCACAATGACTCGTACCCTTTAGTAAAACAGCCCACTCTAGAAACATTTGTAAGCTCTGCTACGGAAGTATATTTGTTATGACAAGCGCTCGGCAAGCACTCTCGGTGACAGCATAGTTTGACAAGAATATTCGTCAACTAAAAAACAGTTTTGCAAGAGAGTTTGCAGTAGGCTGTAGTGTAGTCGGCAACACATTCTCCCGTGCATATTCTCGTCATCCAAAACAGCAAGCTAGATCCCATCGGCATATTAGGAGAGCACTTAACCCGCTACGGTGCGCAGCTGTGTACCTGGCTGCCCGAGCAGTATCCCTCCGCACCCAGCGGAGAGTTTTCTGGACTCGTCATCTTGGGTGGACATATGAACGCACACGAAGACGAAGCCTTCCCTCACCTGCCCAAAGTCATTGACTTCATTCATCAGTTTCACAGAGAAGGCAAGCCCATCATGGGCGTATGCCTAGGCGCACAGCTCATCGCCCGCGCGTTTGGTTCTACAGTCTCTGCCCATACCGCACCTGAGCTAGGGTTCTCTCCTATCGAAGTCGCTGATAGCCCAGTCGAGAATACAAGTGCAACAGAACCCTGGCTCACAAACGCGCCTACCGACTTGCACCTCATGCAGTGGCATTTTGACACATTCGACCTGCCAAAGCAGGCTACGCTGCTCATGACCAATCACCTTTGTAAGCACCAGGCTTACCGAATTGGCGATAACATTTACGGCTTTCAGTTTCATCTAGAAGTGACTCCCAGCATCGTGATGGACTGGCTCACTAGCAAAAGCAGCTGGATAGAGACCCACTATCCTCACCTCGACCAAGAAATAAAACAGCAGCTAGACGCTTATTCTGTTCGATCTGGTCAGTTTGCACACAGTGTTGCAAAGTCTTGGATCGCCCTGATTCCAGCAGCGATCGCAGCAGTCTAAATCATCTTTTTTCTAACTATTTCTCATAAGATTTTCCTTCATCGAGTAAAGACCTATGGCCTATCCAAAAGTAAATCCGCTATCGGCTGACCTTCAGGCCCTGCAAAAAAGTCTTCAGGAGAAAGGTGTAAAATACGCCCTCGCCAGCTTCGTCGACATCCACGGCATGTGCAAAGGAAAAGTCGTCCCCCTTAGTCACTTCGATCGCATGATGCAGGGCTCAGAACTGTTTACTGGCGCGGCTCTCGATGGTGTACCGCAAGAAATTAATGACGACGAAGTCGGCACCATGCCCGACCCAGCGAGCGCGACAGTACTCCCCTGGAACCCCGAAGTCGCTTGGTTTGCCAGTGACCTTTATCTGCAAGAGAAACCCTTCAACGCCTGCTGCCGCACTATTTTGAAAAACACCTTGAAGCAGGCAGCTGATATGGGCTATCAGTTCAACCTAGGCATTGAAACAGAGTTCTTCATTCTAAAGGACACAGAAACGGGATTTTCTCCTGTGAGCGATCGCGACACTCTCCCCAAAGCCGCCTACGCCCTACCTACTCTGCTCGACAACTACAAAATCCTCGACCGCATCGTCACCGCCATGAACGATCTCGGCTGGGACGTGTACTCGTTCGACCACGAAGACGCCCAAGGTCAGTTTGAAACCGACTTCACCTATTGCGACGCCCTTACCATGGCCGATCGGCTCACCTTTTTCCGCCTAATGGTAAAAGAACTCGCTCGCGAAGCCGGCTACTTTGCCAGCTTCATGCCCAAGCCCTACGCCAACCAAACCGGCAGCGGCGCACACTACAACATGTCGCTAGCCGACATCAAAACAGGAGAGAATCTGTTTGAAGATGCGAGCGATCCTTGTGGGCTCTCCAGGCTGGGCTACCAGTTCATCGCAGGCGTGCTAAAACATGCTAAAGCAATCGTAGCCGTCACCTGCCCAACGGTAAACAGCTACAAACGCCTCGTCAGGAAGGGCAGCATGTCTGGCTTTACCTGGGCTCCGGTGTACGTGTGCTACGGCAACAACAACCGCACAAACATGCTGAGAATTCCGCTAGGGGGCGGCAGGGTAGAATGCAGAGCGGCTGACATTTCCACCAATTTATATTTGGGCGCAGCGATGATTTTAGCAGCTGGGTTGGAAGGAATTCGTGAAGACATGGACCCTGGGAAGCCTCATACGGAGAATATGTATGAATATTCTTTGGCAGAGCTAGAGAAGATGGGAATTGAGACGCTGCCGAAGACATTGGGAGATGCGATCGCAGCCTTCGCCGCCGATCCGCTCAGCAAAAAAGTGATGGGGCCGCTCATGTACCAAACCTACATTGATTTCAAAACGCAAGAGTGGGAAGAGTACCACTGCCACATATCAGACTGGGAGATTCAGCGCTATCTAAAGTTCTTCTGAGCGGGCGGTCAACGGCCGAAAGAACAGGGGAAGCTACGCTCATGAAAATCTATCACGCCAGTTTGCTGACAGCTTCGCTAATCTCTTTAGGTGTGATTTGTCTTTGTGTTTGCGTGTTGAGACGACGGATGCCTATTTGATTGCATACAATGCCTACCATGATGACTGCGCCACCGATGTATTGGGCCTGAGTGGGGAACTCTCTCAAGATCAAGAAGGCTGCAAAGATACCTACCAAAGGATTGAAAGCTGCTGCTAATGAAACTTCGCTAATCGTGCTGGTAGCTAAGCCTTTGAACCAAGCTAGCTGACCGCCCAATACAACAACAGCACCGTATAGCAACATCCATCGCCATACAAAAGGGGAGGTGACATCCATAAAGTGACCGGGGTCGAAAATAACGAGTGTGACGATAAAGAAGAAAAGGGTGCCGACCAGCATTCTATAGATGTTGAAGATGCCTAGCGGAATTTGCTGCAGGCTGGCTTTGCTAATGGTGTTGGCGAGGGCCTTGGAAATGGCGGCGAGTAGGATGAGAACGTTGCCGAGGCCAGCTTGCGCGTACATTTCCCGCTCGCCCATCATGAAACTTATGCTTTCACCGGGTGGTTGAATGAGGACGGTCAGGGCGACGCCAATGAAGGCGAGGGCTGCACCGATGATGACCCATCTGTTGATGCGATCGCCTAGCACCAATACAGAGAGTCCTATGGTTAGCGGCACATCTATCTGCCCAATCAAGATAACGTTGTTTACAGTTGTTAAGCCCAGTGCGGTAAAGACGAGTGCGGGCGTAATCGCGGCACTCAGCAGCGCAACGACGGTAAGGCTCAGCCATTGCCTGGATCTAATTTTTTTGAGGGCTGGGATTCGCCACTGACGCTGGTAAATCACGACCATAAGCATCAGTGCACATAGGTTGCCGACAAATAGGACGTTGCAAAAGGAGATGGGGTTGTGGCCGCCCATGGCTTGCACAGCGCCAATTTCTGTGATTTTGCGAATGACAGCACTCGCAGAGCCCAAAAGGATAATAGCAATGATTAGGTAGAGTCTGCCAGACGGGCGAAAAGTGGTGGGCGGCTTATTCATTAGGAGGAGTGTATTAAAGGCTCTGCGTGAGTAATTTCTATGCGCCTTTACCGTAACTCAGCAAGGTTGATAAATTCTTAGGGGCAACTGAAAGAGGCCGTCATCCAAACAAAAGTATCAGAGCTCGGTAGCCAAATTGCGCTGAATTGGCTCACTTCATCCACAGCGTCACAAAATCTCCGCGCCGCATCAAACTCCCTAAAGCCAAGCGTAGGATAATAGCGGCAGTCTTTCGTTGTCGAAAAATATGTTCGTGTCTGTCCAGGTTGCGCCTGCATAAGTCCTAGTTCTTTTGAATATTAAGATTAAAAGCCCTTGCCGCGCCGTTGCTCTGAGAAATAGAAAAGCGATCGCAGCAGCCTTCGTCGTGATTTGACCATGACAGTGCTTGATGACAGTGCTTAATGACAGTTTGATGACATTCAAACAGGGACGATTTAACTCATTGGTTAAAACAACAACAGTTTAGTCAAGATAGCACTGCTAATCTTTAACAAACCCGACTGAAAGAATTTGCACAGAGGAACAAACCTAGAATGGCAGAGCGTGTTGCAATTATTGGTGCCGGTCCTTGCGGGCTTTCTCAGCTTCATGCTTTTGAGCAGGCCCGGCTAAAAGGAGCCGACATTCCCAAAATCGTCTGCTTTGAAAAGCAGGCTGGGTGGGGCGGCCTGTGGAACTTTACCTGGCGCACAGGACTCAACGAATACGGTGACCCCGTCCATGGCAGCATGTATCGCTACCTGTGGTCCAACGGGCCCAAAGAATGTCTAGAGCTTGCAGACTACACCTTTGACGAACACTTTGGTCAGCCCATTCCGTCATTTCCACCCAGAGAAGTTCTCTACGACTACCTCACCGGCCGAGCAAAAAAAGAAAACTTAGAGCGCTACATTCACTTCAGCACACCCGTTCGCTACATAGAACATATCGAAGCAACAAACACCTTCCAAATTCGCGCTTACGATCAGCTAGCAAATCAGGAGCTAATAGAAGACTTTGACTACGTCATTGTTTGTTCAGGGCACTTCTCTGTGCCAAATGCACCCTTTTTTGAGGGAATTGATCGCTTTCCAGGCCGCGTACTCCACAGCCACGACTTTCGCGAGGCCCGTGAGTTCACTGGCAAAGATGTGCTGATAGTAGGCAGCAGCTATTCCGCAGAAGATATTGCCCTACAAAGCTACAAATACGGCGCTAGGTCTGTCACCGTTAGCTATCGCACAGCGCCTATGGGCTTCGACAGGCCAGAAGAAATTAAAGAAGTCCCCCTCCTAACCCACATAGAATGCAGAACGGCACACTTCAAAGATGGCACAACCAAAGCCATAGATGCCATTGTGCTGTGCGTAGGCTATCAGCATCACATTCCCTTCCTGGCCGACAGCCTCCGCCTAAGAACCAAAAATCGGCTCTACCCAGGCTCTCTTTACAAAGGCATCTTCTGGGAGCCAAACCCCAAGCTGATGTACCTCGGAATGCAAGATCAGTTCTACACCTTCAGCATGTTTGACGTGCAAGCTTGGTACGCTCGCGATGTGATCCTTGGTCGCATTGCCCTGCCCGATGCCGCTGCTATTTCAAAAGATATTGAGCTTTGGCAACAGCGAGAAGACAAGCTGGAGGATGCGTTTGAACAAATCGACTACCAGAAAGATTACTTTGTCGAACTAGCAAGCAAGGGGGAGTAAGCACCCTGCTATTGGGAAACGACAGTGTCACCATTGGAAGAATGGGAATACGATAGACAGCACAGCATCCTGGGCGAGCGCGACAAGGCATTTACGTCTCCCTGTACAGGAACTAAAGCGTCTGTTCACCACACACCGTGGGTCGAGGCAATGGATGACTCA
>JBHJIY010000091.1:0-20611 GCA_050042985.1 Phormidesmis sp.
GCGATCGCCTTCATCGCAGCATTTTCGGTCGCCCTTACACTCACATCACCCGCCGCCGAAACAGTCATTTGCTTAATAGCAGCTTCGACCTGGCTATCTAGCTCGCTGAGTACCACTACACCGCCGATAGCTTGAGAATCAGAAGGTGTGAGATTGTTGTTCTGTGGAATCAGCTGAGTTTCTAGAACCGCCTTCCAGAAATCAGTATTACTAAAATCTTCGAGGGTAAGATCGCGAGTGTCTCCCGGCTGCTGACCTGCACCCATATATTCATAGACGCTACCAGCATCCCCGCCCGCTACATGATCGTCTGCTAGGCGAACGCGATCGCCAAACACTAAATCTCTTACGCCCTCTGTACTTACAAAGTCTACCGACAGCACATCACTCAGCTGCTCATTGAGCACACTCGCACCGCCATCGTTGGTGGTAATAGACGACGAAACCAGCTTCACGTTAGCGTTTAGCTCGGCGTTATCAGCCGCCGCAACAGCGACATCTCCCCCCGCAGTTAACTGATTGTTTGCAGCTGAGTCACCTTGTTCAATCAAGGCCTGCGCGCCACTGCTGACTTTGTTGCTTGCAATCACGCCACCTGCTGCTTGGCCCCCAGCGTCAAACAGAGCCGACGCTGCCGAGCTAGCCGCATTGCTCACCGTGGCATTCAGCCGAGCGGCATTATCTGCCAATGCAGCCACGCCCCCTGCCGCTTGTAGCACCGAATCCAAAATCTTCGCCGTTGCCTTGGCCCCCACATTCAAGCCTAAAGCATCTGCAGCCACCGGATCTCCAATGATGGCTTCTAAAGCGCCGAGTAAAACATTACTCGCCTCCCAACCAAGCGTATTCAAGGCCACCACGGCCCCAAAGGCCTTCTCACCCGAAACCATCGCCGCGTTGATAGTTGCATCAACGCCGCTAGTGTTCATCGCCGATACGCTCACGTCGCCAGTTGTACCTGTCTGAGTCGTGGTCACGGTGCTATCGGCCAACAGCGCATCGGCCTGCGCTTGAACAATGTTAGTTGCAATTAGGCCGTTAGCCGCGAAGACTGCGCCTTCACCCAATTCCTTAAAGGCACTGCCGCCCGAGGCTTCGATAGAGCTTTCGGCAAAGGCCTGGATAGAAGCATTTTCAAGCGCAACAACACTTACCTCATCAGCATTTACCAGGCTGTTGGCTAGGCGCGCATCAACATCGCTACGAACATCGTTGAGAACAACCAGGCCGCCATAGGCCCGAGCCGGTGACGCACTCAAGTTTCCAATATTAAGGCCTAAGTCTTCTACCCCTAGCGTAATTTTTCGCCAGCGGGCTTGATTGTTGAAGTTCTCATTACTTAAGTCAATGCCAGGCCCCGAAGTCGCAGCTCCAATGTATTCGTAAACAGCACCGCCATCGCCAAAGTTCTGTCCGGGTCTGTAGTTATTCGCCAGTCTGACCCGGTTGCCTCGCGATAGCACTTGAGTCCCCGATGCAGTGGTGAAGTTGTAATCGTCGGCGCTAAGTGCGATCGCTACATCAATCAGCGCATCCAAATTATTGGTAGCTATCGCCTCTACCGCCAGCTGACTATCGGCCACAATACCCGCTTCATCTTCAGCCTTGACCTCAACCGTGCCCCCTGCCGTTATCGTACGAGGCCCCGCATACCCATCCGAATAATCAATCCAGGCCTGGGCCTCGCTACTGGTTTTGTTACTAGCCAGCATGCCGCCCGCTGCCATCGCCTTTTTGCCATAAGCACTATTAATCAAAAAAGAATTAGTGGGCGTAGACGCCTGCTCGTTGCCAGTGGTTGCATTCAGCAGCGCACTAGCATTCGCCAGCACCCGCACATCACCGTCAGCTATCACCACAGAGTCTTCAATATAGGCATGAGCCCTAGCCGGATCTTCATTGGTCAAGGTTTCAACGCCCAGCAGCGCATCCACCGCCTGAAAAATCACATTCGATGCTTCCCAGCCAATGCTGTTGAAAGAAACCACCGCACCAACAGACTCAGCCCCCTTAGACTCAGTGAGCGACGTTGCGTCCAGCTTAGAAATATTGTTGGCCGTAACGCTAATTTCTCCTGACCTGCCAGATTGTTGAAGGCGGCTATGGGTAATGTAGGCATCGCTATGCCCCCGCAGCTGATTGTTGGTTAACACACCGCCCTTACTCTCTGAGCTGGAGCTAATTACACTGGTATCTGTTGCCGTCAGCTCAATGGCGTCAGTTGCTGTGACAATGATATTGGTAGGCCCGTTGTTAGGATTGGCAGGCGCTGACAGTGCCACCTGGTCCAGATAGGCTAATACATTTGCTTCCACATCGTTGCGAGCAACCACACCATAAAAGCTCTGGGCCGTACCCGTATCTAGCTTATTGTCTTTAAGAATGGCAGCCGAGATAGAAGAAGGAATAACATTGTTCTCGCTGAGTTCTTTCCACAGCGCAAAGTTTGTGTAGTCTTCTGTTGCTAAGTCTCTATTGTCGTTGACACCGCCCGCAACACCATCGCCCATATATTGATAAACAGTGCCCGCCTTACCCTCAATCAGCCGCCAGTTTGTCGCATCGCTAAAATCAACATCTTGGTCAAAATCAATCTTTCCGAGCAGTCCGGTGCCATTAATGTTGCCGGTACCCACATACTCATAAATTTCATCCTGAAAACCGTTGCCCACATCAGAAGCCAGCTCAACCCAATCACCCTGCGCAATACTAGTTGGTGGATCATCTGTTGTGTAATCAACATCGTCTAGCCGAACCTGATCGCCAAACTGGAGCGCCTGCCTGCCCGAGTTAGTGGTGTATTGGTAATCACCGGTCAGCGTATTGAAAAGATCATTAACAATGCCTAAACCCAAGTCATTCTTTTTAGAAGCTGCCGCTGTCATATTGGTAACCGCGTCAATACCTGACTCATCTAGCGCAGTTACTAGCAGCTCACCAGCAACTTTTACCTCAGCTGTATTGGTCGCATTATCACCATTATCAATAAAGGCAGTAGCCGATGAACTCCCCTTATTACTGGCCACCACGCCAGAAGTAATCATAGCGCTAGCACCAAACAAAGCAGCGCCAGCCGCAGTAGAACTATTGCTGGTACGCGCACCTATTTCAGCGAGCGCATCTGCGGTGACCGTTAAATCACCTGCTGCTGATACCTCAGAGCTGCGAATGTAGGCTGAAACCTTAGCCGGATTTTCATTGCCAAAAACAGAGTTGTTAGAAGCAAATCCCAACAGCGCATCAAAAGTACCAAAGAGAAGATTTTGAGCCTCATAACCGAGCGTATTAAAAGCGAGAATAAGTCCAAAGGCATCAGCCCCAGTGTTAATAGCACTCTTGGTCTCGGCTTCGATTCGCGATGTGTTTTTAGCATCAACCGCGATAGTGCCAGCGCTGACAATTTCACTGTCTTCTATGTAGGCGATCGCATCACCTAGCACCGTATTCACCGCAATCGTGCCATTCGCCGCAATCGACTGCCCTGAGCCAAAAGCACTGCCTCCCGAAGACTCAGCAGTGGCATCTGCGATCGCTTCAATAACAGCGCTATCAGTCGCATCGATCTCAACAGCCGCAGCAGATATCTTCGCAGCCTTAACATAGGCCGTCGCCCCGCCACGAACTTCATTGCGCACCACCATCCCACCTAGCGCTACCGAATTCGACGCAGACAGGTTTAAGCCATCGTTCTGTAGCTGTGTAGCCAGTTGCTCTTTCCACAGGTCCAAATTGGCGTAATCTTCCTTCAGCAGATCGACGGTATACCCACTTTCTCCCAAATACGTGTAAGTGCGACCCGGCTTGCCCAGCTCGCGATCAAACCCCAGAGATAGCGACACCGTATCGCCGAAATTAAGCGTTTGGGTTGAATTAGTCGTATCTAAACCCGCTGTGTTGTAAGTAGGCGGACCCACCAGCGAACCAGAGGTTGCCAGTTGGTCATTGAGTAGGTCCACACCCCCTGTATTCGTGGTGATTTGAGAGGTGACGATTTTGCTATTAGAAAACACCGCTGTGTTGTTATCTGCGGTAATCGTGAGCTTGCCACCAACCGCAATCGCGCTGCCAGCAACAGCTAATTCATTATCGATATAGGCACTGGCTGAGCGACTGACTTTATTCCCAGAGAGAATACCGCTGACACCAATACCATTGGCCCCATACAAAGCAGAGGCCGTATCTTTGGCAACATTACTCACCGTGGCATTTAGCTGCGCATCTGAAGCCGCTAACAGAGACAGTGCCCCAGCAGCGTTCACAGTTGAGTTTGAGAGATAGGCATTGACTGCCGATGGGCGCTCAATATCGCCTAGCGTAGTCCCTAGAAGCGTATCGAGCGATCGCGTAAAGAAATTCTCAATCTCCCACCCCAAAGCGTTGAACGAGAGAGAGCCACCCGCTGCCGATCCGGTACCGCCTGTCGCTAGCTGTCCTGCTTGCGCATCAGCATTAATCAAGGAGGCATCTTGCGCAGCCACGCTCACAGCGCCAGCACCGGTCGTCTCCAGGTTGCTATCTGCAATAAAGGCATTGATGCTCCCTAAAAGAGAGTTCGTGGCAAAAGTACCGCCACCACTCAGAGAGAATGTGGGAATCAGAGCGGGACGGGCACTCACCGATGTAGCTGCGGCCGTCGCACTCATCTGTGCAGATTTTTCGGCGAGTAAGTTTAGGTCACCATTCTCTACACGGACCTGCGCATCGACAATACTGGCAGCCACCTCTCGAATGAGTTCATTTTGAGCCTTGGAAGCTTCTAAAACCAAGTTAGGAATTTGTAAGGCTGCGAGCGCATTAAGATCAACCTCACGACGGGTTGCCGTCGATGTCAGCCGACTCTTATCTAAAGCAGCAAGGCTAATACCTGCCGCCGTGGCCTTAAGCTCAGCATTGACCACTTCAGTGCGGGTTTCACCGCTTACCTGATTGACGGCCTGTGCGCCAATAGCCGTATACTCAGTCTCTGTTTTAGCGCTGAGATCTATGCCCTGAGCATCGATAACAGCACGATTGCCAGCGGTTTCTCCAATCCGAACTGTAGCTGTCTCGGTAGCCGTATTTTGAGCGCGGCCTTGTTGGGTTGTTGATGCGGCTATCCCCGTGGTCATTGCCGATAGCTGCACTACACCTGACTGCGCACTCAACGCTGCGGCTGCGGCGATATCAACGGTTGAAACAGAAGCAAAAGTTGTCAGTAAATCGAGAGTAATCTCGTCTGTTTTTAAATTAACAGTGTGATCTACCTCGGATTGAACAGTAATATTCCCTTGCGATGTAATTTGCCCGGCAAGGCTGATAGCTGCGCTGGCCTGACTATCTACACCGGTGCCATTATCAATGACGAGATCTGACTGCACCTGCGCCTGTAGCAGCACATTGCCAGCGTTGATTTGGCTATCGGCAGCTAGGTTAAGATTAGCTAAGGCTGCGGCTGTAACAAGCTGACTGGCTTGGGGAAGCGCTGTTTGCTGGGTTGCGATCGCTAGCAGCTCGACCTCATTTGCACTGTTGATGATTGCACCCGCACCCACCGCAATAGTTTCCGCATTTAGCGATAGCGCGCCTACGGTCAGAGCAGCCCCCGCTGCAATCGTCACCGTGTCGCTGCCAGCCTCACCCTCAACGCTTAAAGTCGCCGCCCCCAAATCCAGGGAGCCAATGGTTAGCGAATCATCTCCCAGGCCAGCATTAATCTGCAAAGAATCAATAGGCGCGCTAATGACTGTCGTCTCAAAAGTGCCATTGATGCTGCGCAGCGTGAGCCCACCCCCAGCATCTGTTTCTAGCGCAAACTCATCGGCAACAGCCGTCACATCAAAAACAACATCCTTTGCAGAGCCAGCATTAATCAACACGGGTTCTAAGCCAGCATAGGCAATGACATGATCGCCTAATGCATTGTCACCAAGGAAAATATTGCCTGAATCAGGCCCTGTTGCCTGAGACGAAATTGTTGTGTAGCTCTCCCCGTTGACAACAAGCGTATCAAAGCCCCCTGCTCCACCGTCAATCAGGCCACTAAGACGCCCCTGCGCTCCAAAAACAAACGTGTCCTGATTATTGATATCTCCAGAAAGATTTTCAACCCCTTCAAAGGTAATAGCCCCATCCAAATTGCCGGCATCCTGGCCTAGAATATTCCAGGTAGCATCTGTTCCTGGGCCAAACAGAACATCTTGCCCAGTCCCACCCAGATACAGCAAAGAACCGTCTGCTGTTAACTGTTGACTAAGCGATCGATCAATAAAGAGTTGGTCATCTCCACCCAGCAAATCGATCTTGATCTGACTAATAGAGTCAAAATCTAGTGTATCAACCTGTTCAAACTGAACGCCATCGGTACTAAACGCCAACAGATTTTCATCACTTGCTCGCAAGAAAAGCGTATCTGCCAGCGCCGACCCTTTGAAGGTCAAACTGTTTTCAGTTAAATTCGTCCGCCACTGTTGCCCCGTTAGGGTATCCAACCCATTTTGCGTAGGCCCATTTTGTATAGCGGCATCACTAGCTAGGTTTGCCTCAGCAACTAATGGCAGAACGCTAGCCAGAACGAGATCTGTCGTCGGCTCAAACATCGTGAGCGGCAGCGGCGCTGTCTCACTTAGTTCACTATCAATAGATAGTGAACTAAACCCTCCCAATGAAGCAGGCTTTAAAAGTAAAGGATCTTCTTCAAATAACGGTAAAACAGATAGACCTGTAACTACCTCAGGGATTCCTGAATGATTGTTTTCCATAATCTGAAGGGCTTATTATAGTGACGACTTTCTGATGTAGCGATAGAGGTGATGTATAGGTGCGATCGCGTAGGGCAATCGAGTCGCATCAGGTCTCTTGTAAGAGTTCTAAACCGCAACAGAGTCTACTTGCTCTTCCTCAGCCTGTGCTTCGGTAGATGATTCTAATCCAAAGTGATCGTCAAAATGATTCTCTGAGGTTGAACCATTATCAGAACTTTTCACAACAGAATCGTTTTCTGCAGGCATACCTGCATCAACACCAGAGCCCGCAAAGCTGTTGGCCACCGCAGCCTGGGCCGCAGGCGTTACCTGTAGCTGCTGCAACTGTGTGGCCACCCACTGTTCAAAAAGCTGCTCTTGCAGGTCGCGGCGAACCTGCCCTTCTAGGACAGCTGGTAAAACTTGTTCTATACGGAACAGACACCAGCGGTTGCCCATTTCCACTGGGCCAACGAGCGTCTGAGGTTCAGCAGAGTGTGCTGGCGCTTTAATCTCTGCGCGCAGCTGCTGCCGCTTTAAGATTTCACGCTTGATAACCACTGACTCTTCCGAGTCCAGAGGATACTGGCGGGCAACGTGCTCTAAACTTTCTCCGCCCTCAATCTTCGCCTTTAGCTCGTAAGCTATTGCTTCTGTTGGTGCTACAGCATAGTAAAGGTCAACTTGCTCAAGTGCATCTTTCTGCCGCTCAAACTGTTCATTAAGCCCAGTTTCAGCCAGCTTAGCTTTGAGTTTCTCTAACTTCAGCGCAACAGCAACCTGGCTTTCAAAAACACTATAGTCAAGCCCCTGAGTCTTGAGCCACGCTTGAAAAGGTGCGGGATCTGTCAATTCTGAGCGAAGACGAAAATCAATGATTGCCTGTGATAAATCTGCCTGAGTCACCAGAAGATCGCTGTCGGACTGTATTCCTTGAATGATTGCATAGTCACGCAGTACCTCTTGAACAAAAGGACTCAACCGACCAAACATTTGTAAGTAGGTGAGTGCCTGTCCTAAAGAGACAGGCTGTTGATTGACCTGAAACAATTCAACCGTATCAAAGTTAGGCATAGGTCTAAATCTCTGTATTTTATTGTGTAGCCAAGCTCAAGCGGCTCTGCCGCGTCCATAATTAAACGCGTGGCAGAACACAAAAGCTATCCATTAAGTAAGCAGCGCAATAAGGTCGAAGTTGAATCTTTGAAGCGAGCATCAAAGAAGCGAACATCAAAGAACTCAAAAACAACCGTCTCAGGTTAATTACACAGACAAATCGGACAATATGCAATCAATCTCCGAAAAAGTTTGAAGAAAAAAGAGACATACTGACAAACGGAGCAAATTGAAAAATCGCAGGAAGTCGCAGAAAGCTCTTCATGTAGAGGCTTGAGATAGATTAACTAGGAAATATCAATAGGTAAAGAAATAGTTTTCTCAAGTGCCAAATCATACATCGCTAGCGAAATATTTCGACACACAGCCCTGCCTATCGATGAAAGACTGCAAAGCAATACAGCATAAAAACGTCTATTTTTACTTGGTCAGCCAAGCAGCCCCCTCAGCAAACCAGCCCAGCACTTTGTCAGTGCTCGGGAATCTGCGGATAGTAATCCGGCTGAGTAATCGAACGCAGTCGCTCAAAGGTACTTCCAGTAAGCTGCTTACTGGCCTTAGCACCTATCTTGACGGCCAAGCTAGGCCCTGGGACCAACTTCATACCCAGCTGCTGCACGAGTGAAAGGCTATCGCTCAACCCCCAGTGCTCAACGATTTTGCTATGGTGCACCCGGTCGATATGCATCACTGAGAAGCTGACTGTTTTTCCAGTGGCAGGAATGCCTTGAAAGGTGTCGAGATGGGTGCCGGTAAAGGTACCGCAGGTGGTGACTTTGTCTTTGTGTGCGATCGCCTCTACAAAAACATGCCGCCCATCGGGAAACGCGTTGTACACTTCCGTACCCAAGCTAGCAAATTCTGCCTGCGTGAGCGGCTTATCCTTTCCCGCCATATGCGCAACCAGCTCAGGAGAAAGCAGTGAGAGTCCAGCTTGCAAACAACGATTATCTATCGCCTTGTAAAAACTAAGAACCAATGCTTTGTTTTGGGCGGTGAGTAAGTCGTAAAACACAAAGAAAATCTCTTGCAATGGATATCAAAATTATACGGTAAGGCCGTTATAGCAAGGCAAGTGTAGCAGGGCAAACGACCTCGTTAATCCTTCAGATTATTCTTAAGCCGCTCTCATTTTTATCGCGACAAAACAGTCAAGAATTAGACTATGCAAACCTCGCTCAACCCTGGTCAAACTCATGGTACAAACCCAGCTCGAAAACGAAATCACCACACCGATTGCCCACCGCGTGTCATTCGTTCTATTACTCACTCGCATCAGCATATTCATGGCCAT
The DNA here is from genome assembly GCA_050042985.1 of Phormidesmis sp. Taxonomy (GTDB): domain Bacteria; phylum Cyanobacteriota; class Cyanobacteriia; order Phormidesmidales; family Phormidesmidaceae; genus Phormidesmis. The sequence continues at coordinate 9,130 of JBHJIY010000091.1, forward strand.
GATCATTTGGGTAATCGACAAATTTGCCAACCCAGATCATGCAGCAGCAGTCTTTGAGGCCTTTTATGGCATCAGTGGCCTCGGCACAGGCGTTTCCTATCTACTCGGAGCCATCCAGCTCACCATTATGATTGCCTTCCTTCTAGGATTTCAAAAGACTATTTCCTATGGACTGGTGCTGCTAATGCACACCGCTTCCACCTTAGTTTCCTTCCCAAAATACATAGCCCCTTTTGAATCTGCCAACATTCTGTTCTTTGCCTCTTGGCCAATGCTCGCCGCTTGCTTTGCACTCTACTACCTTAGAGACCTAGACACACGCGGCACCATAAAATAGCTTTGTAAAAAAGCCCAGTGGCTAAGCATAGCCGCCCCCACCCGGCGTTGCAATCACAATGACATCGCCGGGCTGCATCTCAACACAGTCTGTAGCTGCCAGAGGCTCAACAGGACCATTTGCCCGGTGAACTTGGGCACACCCTAACGCACCTGGCTGCCCCCCTCGAAGCCCAAACGGAACAACACTTCGCCGCCCAGAGAGAAGGCTGGCCGTCATTTCCTCACGAAAGCGAAGCTGCCGAATAACACCATTGCCACCGCAGTATTTTCCCTGTCCACCGCTGTTTTGCCGAATCGAAAACGCTTCCAGTAACACGGGAAAGCGTCGCTCTAAAACTTCTGGATCGGTCAAACGAGAATTGGTCATGTGAGTCTGCACTGCGTCCGTCCCATCGAACGTAGGGCCTGCTCCAGAGCCGCCGCAAATAGTTTCGTAATATTGGTATCGCGCATTGCCAAAGGTGAAGTTGTTCATCGTCCCCTGAGAAGCGGCTAGTACATTCAGTGCCCCGTAAAGTGCATCTGTCACTGCCTGAGAGGTTTCTACATTGCCCGCAACAACTGCCGCTGGATAGCGAGGATTGAGCAAGGCAACTTCAGGCACGAAAATGTTCAGCGGTTTTAGGCAGCCTGCATTCAGCGGGATAGGCATATCTACCAGCGTACGAAACACATACAAAACAGCCGCCTTGCAAACTGCTAGAGGCGCATTAAAGTTGTTGTTTTGCTGAGGAGAAGTACCGGTAAAATTGATTGTTGCAGTTTGGCCAGAAGTCGTAGGGCTATCAGGATGAAGGGTAATCCTAACGCAAACAGTCGCACCACAGTCCATAGGTACCTGGCAACTGAGAGGTTCTTCGCCATGCTGAGCACGCAGCTTGTCAATCACCCGACGAACGGCCTGTTCGGCGTTATTTTGCACATACCCCATATAAGCTTGAACGATGCGCAATCCAAACTGTGCCACCATCTGCTGAAGCTCTTGAGTCCCTTTGTTGTTCGCAGCGATTTGCGCCTGTAAGTCGGCGATATTTTGTTCTGGATTGCGAGCAGGAAATCGTGCCTGAATTAGGTGTTGGCGTAGCGCCTGTATCTGAATCTTCCCTTTTACGACTAGCTGAAAGTTATCGAGTAAAATGCCTTCTTCTTCTAAACGGGTACTGCTTGGTGGCATAGAACCCGGCGTAATTCCCCCAATATCAGCATGATGACCTCGCGAAGCGACAAAAAACAGAGGTTTTGAGCTTTTTAAGGACTTACCCTCTATAAACACAGGAGAGATTGCTGTAATATCTGGAAGGTGCGTACCGCCGTTGTAAGGATTGTTGGAGATAAAGGTATCGCCTGGATGAAAGGCAGTTGAATGCTCACCAATCAACGCTTTGACGCTTTCTCCCATAGAACCTAGATGTACAGGAATATGGGGTGCATTAGCAACAAGCTCTCCTTCCCTATCGAAAATGGCGCAGGAAAAGTCCAACCGTTCTTTGATATTGACCGAAGAACTGGTGTTTTGTAAGGTAGAGCCCATTTGTTCTGCGATCGCCTGAAACAAATTGTTGAAAATCTCCAGCCGTACAGGATCTGGTTTATCTTTTACCCCTTCTGTATTGATCGCTTCTACTACACGTTCATTCGCTGTAGGGTCATAGGTCAACAGTAAGGAACCCTCCACATCGACCGTTGCTGCCCATCCTGGCTCTACAATATTTGTGCCAGTAGATTCTAAAATAATGCTGGGCCCTACTAGCCGATGACCTGCGCTTAAACCAGATCGCTCAAACACAGGCGCTTCGTGCCACTGATCGTTTGAAAATATTGGCACCGTTGCTACAGGCACCGTCGCTACAGGCATAGTCTCGGCAGACGCCTGAGAAGAGGCTGCTGTACCTATCGAATCATCGCTGTTATCAGCGACCATTTTTCCAACAGCTTCCGCTGTCATCATTGCGACGACAAGCTTTTTATCCGGTAGCGTAATGCCATACTGTTGCTGATAGCGCACTCCAAACTGTTGTTTTATCGCTTCAAATGAACCAAAATCTACCGCAAGCGATGAATCGGTTCCTTTGTAGCGCAAATGCAACTGCTCTACAGCGTCAATAGTGTGAATATCACTATCTCCTTGAGCTTTCAGCTCATCTATTGCAGAGTCAGACAATGCAGCTAACTGCTGCTTTAAGCCATCAAGACTCTCAGTAGAAAGATCCATCTCTACAGAGAGCTCTTTCATTACCCGCCTGTCAGCCAATCCCATACCGTAAGCGGAGAGCACCCCAGCATAGGGATGAATAAAAACAGTTTTTATCCCTAGCGATTCAGCCAGCCTGCAAGCGTGCTGTCCACCGGCCGCACCAAAGCAGCACAGCGTATAGTCGCCGACATCGTATCCTTTCTGTACCGAAATCTTTTTAATGGCATTGGCCATATTGTCAATCGCGATTGCAAGAAACCCCTCTGCCACCTGTTCAGCTTGCCTGGTATCTCCTGTCTCGTTTGAAATCTGCTCTGCCAACGCCGCAAACTTTGCCTTTACCAGCGAGCTATCGATTGCCTGCTGCCCATCTACACCAAATATCTGCGGAAAAAACTGCGGCTGAATTTTCCCCACCATCACATTGCAATCCGTCACTGTCAGCGGCCCTCCGTTGCGATAGCAAGCCGGGCCAGGATGCGCTCCAGCCGACTCTGGCCCCACCCGATAGCGATCGCCATCAAAACTCAGAATAGATCCACCGCCTGCTGCAACGGTATGAATGGCCATCATGGGCGATCGCAGCCTCACCCCAGCTACCTCTGTTTCCCTTGCCCGCTCATACATCGTGCCATCCGCCCCTGGCTCCGCCTTGTAATGAGCCACATCAGTAGAAGTGCCCCCCATGTCAAAGGTGATGATCTTCTCGAAACCTGCCCGGCGACAAGTCTGCACCGCACCAACAATGCCACCCGCTGGCCCTGAAAGAATGCTGTCTTTCCCCTGGAAATATTGAGCCGGTGTTAGCCCTCCATTCGACTGCATGAACAGCAGCTGCGGTAAAGAGACCTCTCCTATTCGTGAATCTTGTTTGGATAAGTCCTGTGCAGAGAGAGCCGCTTCAATCCGATCTACATAGCGTCGTAAAATGGGCGATAAGTAAGCGTCAACAACTGTTGTATCTCCTCTACTTACCCATTTAATAAGAGGGCTCACCTGATGCGAAACAGAAACTTGCGTGAAGCCAACCTGCTTGGCCAAAGCTGCCGCCTTTTGCTCGTGGGCTGGGTAGCGATAGCTATGGAGAAAAGCGATCGCACAGGCCCGAATTCCAGACGCATAGGCCCCCTTAAAATCCTCAATCAGCCGAGCTTCCACACTCGGCGTCATCGGGCGAATCACCTCACCACCCGCGCTCACCCGCTCACCTACCTCCACCACCTGCTCATATAGCATGTCTGGCAGCACAATCTCTCTTGCAAAAATATCTGGCCGATTTTGATAGCCGATTCGCAACCCATCGCGGAAGCCTTTGGTCGTGACAAATAGAGTGCGATCGCCCTTCCGCTCTAGCAGCGCATTTGTCGCCACCGTTGTCCCCATCTTAATACTCGCAATCTCCGCCGCAGGCAAAGGCTCCGAGCCGGTAATACCCATCAGCTCTCTCATGCCTTGAATCGGCGCATCCTCATACCGCTCAGGATTCTCCGAAAGCAGCTTATGCACAACACGCACGCCATCTGGCCTATGCGCCACAATATCGGTAAAAGTGCCCCCTCGATCAATCCAAAACTGCCACCGAGAAGGAGATTGTTGAAGATTAGTCATACTCAGTCACTTTGAAAAACAAAATCGGACGAGAAGGCATCACGTATTACTTGACGACATCTTTTTGAGAAGGCACAGATGTACCCAGCGCACTAATCAGAGCTGTCGCAACATCTGGCGGAAACTCTATGGGTAAACGTCCGCTTCGCACGTGCAAATCGTGCTGTGGATATGGAATCGAAATCCCTTGGTCCTTTAAAATCTTTTCAATCCGAAAGTAAACATCACTGCGAATTTTTAGCTGAAGCTCTGGGTTGCGGATCCACACCATCAGGTCGAATTCGATAGAATTATCACCAAACGCCTTCAAATAAACATCGGGCGAGGGCTTAGCTAGTATTTCACTATGTTCTTGGGCCGCCTGCAACAGCGCCGACTTTACCACTTGCGAGTCTGCCTCGTAGGTAATCCCAATCGACAAATGCAGCCGCGAAATAGGATGGTCGTGATTCCAGTTCATCACCTGCGAATCAATCAGGTGCGCGTTGGGTACCAGCACTGAAATATTGTCTAGCGATCGCAGCATAATACTCCTAGCCCCAATCCTCTCCACCACACCCGCGTGCGGCCCTACCTCAATAAAGTCACCCACCTGAATTGAGCGTTCAAAAAGCAGCACCAAACCACTGCCAAAGTTTTTTGCAATGTCTTGAAAGCCAAAACCGATACCAATGCCGAGCGCACTGCCCAGCAGCGCAATCGAACGCAAATCAATGCCCCACGCCTGCAAAATAACCAGCGTTCCCACCGCAAACGCAATATAGCGATAGGTTTGGGTGATGACTTCCTTAGCACCCCGCTCCAACTGCACTCGCCTCAGAACTTGAGTTTGGAGAATCCTGACAGAAAACTGAACCAGCGCAAACAGGCCCCAAATTAACCCCAGCAAAATCAGCACATCCAGCAGCGTATAAGGCTGCTCACCCAGCTCAAATAAAGGGGCTCTAATCCCGAGCGCCGAACTGTTGAACAAGTTGTACCGCCGCTGCCTCAAGTCTGGAAAAAGAGATGAGATATACCAAAGCGCACTGCCCCAAATCGCTAGCCGCACCAGCAACAGCTTAAAGTTCATCGCAAACTGAAAGTCTTGAGCGCCTGGCATGCCCGTCTTAGGAATACGAGGCATCACCTGTCGGATTTTTTGCTTCAGCGGTCGTCGCCAGAGCCATCCTAGCCCCCAGTGAAAAAGCAGTGCGATCGCCAGAGCAATACCTGCTTGCCAAGCCGAATATCTGACATAGTCGCTCTCTCTTTCCAGCTTAGCTCGGTCCAACGACATCTCTAGCTGATTGGCCCATTCGTCCGCCTGCTCGATCGGTGTTTTATCGAGTGTGGCGTCTAGATCGGTCACCGTTAACAGATACTGGTCATTCGCCACAATAGTTGGCACCTGATTGCGTTCTACCACGCTCACATCTACCGGCTGCGCTGTATTGGCAAGCAGTTTCAGCTGCCGATTGGCCTGCATCACCCGCTGCGCCGCACTGTACTGCCCAGACGGCTCCACCTGAAAAATGCGGCGTCCATCGATGACAACGTGAGCTTTTTGCCTAGCAACAGTTGACTCCACAGCATGCACCGCTGGACTCAGCAGCCAAACCCAGCTAACAATTGCGACAGCACCTATCCACAAACCCCTGACAAAATACTTTTTTAAGCGGTGATGAGCAGTCTTTTCCCGCTGTGAGGCTTGTTTTTTGAATGGAATCATAGGAACTCGCTGCCTGAGCGTAAAACGATTGCGGCTTCAACCCGATACTATAGCGTTCGGCACTTTGCTATACGGCAGGCTTTGCGTAACTTCAAACAGCCCACCTTGATTTGGGTACGCTGCTCTTGGTCCTAAGCACTTACCATGGTTCTCTCATCTCTCCCAACCCCGACCCAAACTAGCTCATCAGGCCAGGCTATTTATCAGCGCCTATCCGACAACATTCAACAGGTCGTAAAAGGCCAGCCCGCAGCCATTCGCAAACTGCTAGCGGCTTTTGCGAGCGGCGGTCATGTCCTGCTAGAAGACCACCCTGGTACCGGCAAGACAACGCTTGCCAAAGCCCTCGCCTTTTCAGTAGATGTCTCATTTAAGCGCATTCAGTTTACACCTGACCTGCTACCTTCAGACATCCTCGGCGTCTCCATTCTCGACCCCGAAAAGCGCACCTTTCACTTCCACGAAGGCCCCATTTTTGCCAACATTGTCCTTGCAGACGAAATCAACCGGGCCTCGCCCCGTACCCAGTCTGCACTGCTAGAGGCTATGGCCGAGTCGCAGGTCAGCATCGATGGTGTGCTCAACCCGCTACACGATCCCTTCTTCGTTATCGCCACCCAAAACCCCATTGACGCTCGCGGTACCTACCCTCTCCCCGAAGCTCAGATGGATCGCTTTGCTCTACAGTTTCGGCTGGGCTACATCTCACCCGAACAAGAAGTTGAGATTTTATCCAATCAAATGGAGCGCCATCCCATCGATCAACTGCGTCCCTGCGTCACAGTCGAAGACATCTTTAAGCTTAAACAACAGGTCAAGCAAGTCCGTGTTAGCCCTGAACTTAAGCGCTATGTGGTTGATATTACTAATGCGACCCGACAGGCCGAAGGCGTTCAGCTTGGGGCTAGCCCTAGGGGCTCGATTGCGCTGATGAAGGTAGCTCAGGCGCTGGCCCTGTTTGATGGCTATAGCTTCGTCACGCCAGACCATATTCAAGAGATTGCCGTACCGGTGCTGGCTCACCGCTTAGTGATGGAGACCCAAGCCCAGTTTTCTGGCACCACTGCCGAGAACGTTGTTACCGATATTTTGAAAACTCTCTCGGTTCCAGCCTAATGAGTGATCGCACAGCCCTTCCGCAGGAAAATCACACAGATCTCCGGCAACAAATTAGCCATCGAGCAAAACAGCTGCTGGCAAAAAGCATGCAACCTAGCCCACTGGGGCTGTTGCTAATTTATCGGCTACTAAAGGTCAACCATCGGCTAAAAGGGTGGCTGACAAAATACCTCACACCTGTGGGGATAAGCGTGCTGTGCGCGACGTTTGTCTTTGGCCTGATTGGCCTAAACGTGAAACGCAGTGTGTCTTATCAGGTTTTCGTTTTCTTGCTGGTACTGCTAATTGTGTGTACTGTGCTTGCACGCTGCACTCGCTACCGAGCCAGGGCCAAGCGCCATTTACCTCGCTTCGGCATTGTAGATACCCCTTTGCGCTATCGAGTTACTCTGCACAACCCCACCCAAAAACAGCAGAGAGGATTTACGGCAAGCGAATCATTCAACAACACTTTCCCAAGTTTGTCGAACTTTCGCAAGGTGATGCGAACCAAAGGCGGCCAAGACAGCTGGCTGATACTTTTAGCACGACGCAGCTGGGCCTTTGCCCCCAAAGTAGCGGTACCACCGCTCGCTCCAGATCAACAAGTCGACATCGAAGCAGAACTCATTCCCCTACGCAGAGGACTGCTTACTTTCAACCAGCTCATTTTGGCTTGCCCCGATCCCCTTGGCTTGGTGAACCGCTGCATCACCTTGGCACACCCTCAAAAAGTACTCATCCTACCCAAGCGCTATCGTCTTCCCACCATTCAGCTACCCGGCTCTAGGCGTTACCAGTCTGACGGGCTAGCCGCCGCTGCTTCTGTCGGCGACTCAGAAGAGTTTCGAGCATTGCGAGAATACCGGCCCGGTGACTCTCCCCGAAAAATTCACTGGAAAAGCTGGGCCAAAACAGGAAAACCCATTATCAAAGAAGAACAGGCTGAGTACGCTGTTCGGCATGCGCTAATTCTCGATACGTTTCAGTCAGAAGACTACAGCGAGACGATGGAAGAAGCCATTGCGATCGCAGCTTCTTTTGCTTGCACCCTTCAAACCAATGGCCAAACCCAAGAATCCCTGCTAGACACACTCTTCATGAGCAATCAGGCCCACTGCTTCACCGTAGGACGCGGCCTAGGGCAGACAGAAAGTCTCTTATCACTATTGGCCTCAGCAGTACCCTGTCAAGACAAACCTTTTGACACACTGCTTCCGGTAGTGAGGTCTCGCCTTTCCCTTCTCAGCGGCTGCATCTGTATCTTTTTAACATGGGACAGCGATCGCAAAGCACTTATAGAGCAGCTTCAGGCGGCAAATGTTCCTACGCTAGGCCTCATCATCACAGATAAAAAAGGCCTACCAGAACCGCTAGATCGTAGCTGCCTACGCAACAGTCAAAGCAGCCTTCACGTACTACACCTCAACAACATTCAAGAGGAGCTGCTCACGCTATGAATCCCAGTTCTCACTCCTCTCATTCAGCAGCCGTCAAACAACACACTGCTGCTACCCGTTGGCTACACAACGCCAGCCTGTGTAGCCTGGCAACCGCCCTATGGGGATGGCAAACCGGCCTTTTTTGGGTCGCCATTCCCATCATTTTGATTTTAGAAGCTCGCCACGTTGTTAAGCAACGCTGGGAAATCTCGCTTTCCGATCTTAAAGAAGCCGCTAAGCTCAGCGGTGCTCTCGTTACCATGCTGTTTGTCGTACTGGTCACCACCAAAAAATCACTCTTCATTTACAGCCTATTGCAATGGCTCCCGCTAGCAGGGTTGCCCTTAGTCATTGCCCAAACCTACGGACTTGGCGTACAGGCACATCTGCAAAACGCATTTTCAAACCCGCACCTGCTGCGCCGAGGCATTCATACTCAGCAAAGTTCTCTAAACCTCCACTATCTTTACTTTGGCATCTGCATAGTGGCCGCTAGCGCAGCAGATACCGATCACTTCTTCTTCTATGGCATAGCCACCGCGCTTACAGCACTTTTGCTCTGGCCACTCAGGCCAAAACGCTCAGCGCCTGTTGTGTGGGTGCTCCTTTTTTGCCTTTCCACCGGTCTAGGATTCGTTGGCCACCGGCAGCTTGCCCAGTTTCAGCAGCATCTCGAAACCCAGGTGATTGCCATGCTTGGCGATATCGCCAGCGGCAGAATTAATCCCAACGGTACCGCGACTCAAATGGGCTCGATTGGCCGGTTGAAACGCTCGAATCGGATTATCTTTCGAGTTGCCGAAGGTCCAACTAAAAAGCTAGCTGAAGGGCTAACAGAGAGAGAACCCTCTTCTCCGTTTCCGCTACTACTTCAAGAAGCCGCCTACAACCGATATCAGCTGTCTGCCTGGAGCGCCGAAAATTCTCTTTTTACCCCTGTACCACCAGATGAGGAGGAAGGCAGCTGGATACTCAGCGCAGCCAATGAAACCACCTCATCTATCACTATCTCTACCGACCTAGAACGCGGTGACGGCGTATTGACGCTACCACGCGGCGTCTCTAGCATTCGACAGCTACCCGTCAAAGAAATGCAGCGCAACCAATATGGCGCAGTGCAGGTAGATGCGATAGGGAACGCAGCTTACCAAGTACAGTTCAACCCAGACAACACAACATCACTGCTGGAACTAGCCCCCACAGCAACAGACCTACAAATACCCAAAGTCGACAAAGCCGCCGTTGAAACCACACTGACCAAGCTCAACCTGACAGGAGACTCTGAGCGGGCAACTGTCAACAAAATAGCCGCCTATCTACAAGACTTTCAATACTCGCTTGACCTCCTCCAGCCGCCTGCGAACACCTCCGCAGTCTCAGATTTTTTACTCAATACCCAAGCAGGCCACTGCGAATATTTCGCCAGCACTACCGCATTACTCCTACGCGGCGCGGGTATTCCGGCCCGCTACGCCGTCGGCTATTCCGTTCACGAATTTAGCCCGCTCGAAGGCCAATACATTGTTCGTAGCCGCGATGCTCACGCTTGGACACTGGCGTATTTAGAAAATACTTGGCAAGTTCTAGATACCACGCCGCCCGATTGGACTACCCAAGATAAAGAGCGGACTTCTTCTTTTCAAAGGTCGTCAGACTTTCTCTCTTTTTTAGGATTTCAAGTCTCCTACCGCATTCGTCAGCTGGGAGAACTGGGCTTAAAAGAGATTCTAATGATTGTGATTCCTCTGTTTCTCTATCTGCTATGGCGCTCTATACAGTCATTTCAAGGGCAGAAAAAGAATACCTTAGAGGCTTCAAATACATCAGAAAATGCCAGACCTGTTCCCAAAGGCCTAGATTCAGAACTATACGAAATTGAGCAGCTGCTAAACGCGCAAGATTTACACAGGCAACCGGCAGAATCTTTTTTGCAGTGGGGCGATCGCATTCAGCAAGCCCTTTCTGAACCCCAGTGGCTAACCTTTCAAAAGATTCTGGCCCTACACTACCAATACCGCTTCGATCCACATAGTTTAAGCACCGCAGAGCGAGAACAGCTCAGAACCCTTAGCAAAAAGTGGATAACAGATTATCCTGTATCTTAGAAGCCATGTGAGCAGTACTGGAGGGTGTAAGCCTGAAAAGTTCTATAGAGGGGCGGCAGATATTACGAGGTGCACTGGTGGGGCTAAGTGTAGCCGCGACCTTGGTGTGCGCAGGACTATGGCTGCGATCGCGCAATCAAACTCACCACATCACCTTTGCTACCGGCGGCGAAACTGGTGAATACTACGCCTTTGGCCAAGCGATCGCCCAAGTCACCCAAAAACACGCACCCGATATTCAAATAAACGTTGTCACCTCAGCAGGCTCAAGCCAAAACATGGACAGCGTACAAACAAACAATGCTGACCTAGCGCTGGTGCAAAGTGACACACCTGTACAGCCCGCCGTTCGAGCAGTCGCCCAGCTATATCCAGAACTGTTTCACCTGATCGCGCGTGAAACCGCCAACATCCAAACGCTAGGAGACCTTAAAGGCAAGCAAATCGCCCTGATGCCAGAAGGCAGCGGTTCATACGAACTATTTTGGCCTTTGGCCGAGCACTACGGTCTTGCTACACGAGACTTTGAAGCTCGACCAATGCCTGCCGACCAAGCTCACTCAGCGCTGCTCGCTGGTGAAGTCGATGCGCTATTTCGGATCATCGGTTTGGGTAATTCGTCAGTGGCCGAACTGTTTCAAGACGATCAGCTTGAACTTGTAAGGATTGCCCAGCTAGGCGCATTACAGCTCAGCCAGCCCTACCTAGAATCAACGGTCATTCCTCAGGGCAGCTATAGCGGTGCTCGGCCAATTCCCCCAGAAGACCTGCCGGTGATTGCAGTCAGTGCGCTGTTAATTGCCAATGAAAACGTAGATCCTGACATTATCAAGACAATCACCAGCGGGTGGTCCTAAACGGGTAAGGATAATTCTATCGATAAGGCGATGCGATCGCTTAATCGATTGCGCAATGATAGAAGGGTCGTAACTTTACCTGTTCTAGTGACTTCTGTTCTCCCGACTTGTCCTGATTGCCATTCCGA
>JBHJIY010000092.1:0-43609 GCA_050042985.1 Phormidesmis sp.
CCCTTGGATAGTCTTTGCCATCGTATCTGCTACGACCTGACTTCCTCGTTGCCGACAGCTAGACTTTTGGCAAATCAGTACTCGCGTTGGGCGCTCACTTGTCTTACTAGCAGTGAGCGTTTCTGGCTTACACTCTCCTCCGTTAGTGTAGCCCTGCTATAGTTCACCGGATTGGGTCTACTCAGACTGCTATCCCAGCTGCAAAATTGCATGCAGCTCTATTTAATTCTGCTCATTTTCTTGATGAAAGACATAATGAAGAGCTCGCTGAGTAGAAATCTTCACGATTTCATGGGCCTTCCAATGTAGCTCGCCTGTTGCAGCGTCTACCTTCGTCCGTCCCACAACCCTGATCCACTCTTGAGGCAACAAGTAACCTACCATCATGCGGCGTAGCGATTTTCCCAGCTTAATTAGATGCGGCTGATCGTCCATGAGGACATCACTCATAGACGCATCATCTGCTGCGCTCACGCACATTGCCAAGTATTGATAGGGCGATTTATCTCCCGCTACGAATCCCGAAAATTGACCGACCCAGCCGAATGAGGCGTTGCTTGATTGGCTCATAGCTAGAGCAGACCTGGTAAAACGCTATTGAGAATCATTATATAGTTAATACCAAAGCATGGCAGTCCAGGCTGGAGGGGATTAGTATCACAGCAGATGTAGGTTGAGCACAGTCTACAAAAGGGATAGCGGAAAACAGAGAAAGAATTTGATACAATTTGACCTTCCTTCTTGACATCTATTATCAACTACGTGTATAACCATATCAGTAGGAATACTTCTCAAGTAACAGAGCACTGCTTTGCAGATGTCTTTGCCTTTGGACGTCTTTGCCTTTATGGTTGTGCTCCCCTCAAAAGAAAAAGCAGGCGTCTCTTACAAGACACCCGCTCCATCGTGTATGTATTTTCTGGTTCAGTAAAGGTCTTTAACAGTTGAAAATTAGTTCAAGAAGTTGATGAGAGTATCGGAGGCGAGGAAATGATCTAAGTGGTAGGCGCGTTCTTCTGTTTTTAGCAGGATGCCTTCGTACAGGTAGCGAGTAGCGCGATCGCCCAGACTTTCTGCTTGTGCCGCATTACGACGGATTACCTGAATGATGCTCTGCTCAGCCTTCAAGTCATTAACCACCATCTGGCGGCAGCCAAAAGAGCCATCGGCTTCTGGTTCAAACGAGCAAAGCTCAGCTAGTTTTGAAAAGCTAGCAACGGGAACCCCACCTAGGCCATCTAGGCGCTCGCCAATGTCATGAGCATGTTCTCTAGTCGCTGTGTAGCCCTCTTCAAAAAAGTTGTGCAGCTGTAGAAACTCAGCGCCTTCTACAACAAAGTGATGCTTTTGATACTGAAGATACATACCCTGAATACTTGCTAATGCAATGTTTAGCCCTTCACAAATGGGCTCAGTAACAGATTTTTCTAGCAAGATGGCATTGTCTGCCACTTGACCGAAAGGGGTAATTACAGCAGATGAAATTGCCATTTTGTTCCTATTTCTCTAAACGTGTTCGAAGGTGGGTCGCAAAGACAGTGAAGGCGCTTTTATGAAGTTCCAAAAAAGCTGTGACCTGCGTCTCATTAATTCGAGTGTATCTTATTCTCAAGAATCTGAAACCCCCATTTTGATAGGCTTTTGGGTCAATTGGTTGCCATCTATTCTCAACAAACACTGTAGATGAGAACGGCCTAAAACCCTCGCATGCATAGGGTTTTAGGCCATGTCTCAAATGCATTTAGTCTGAGCTACTACGGACATCAACATCGCGCTTAATGAAACTACCTTCTAGTTATTGCTCCTTTTATATTGTCAATCCTAACTATTTATATGTTCCTTTAAAGTTTTACTTATCTTGCTTATTAGAATGATTTCTCATTAGCTAGGCCTTCGGGCCATAAGCTTCTTCCTCAGATGTTATCTCATCCACATTCTCAATCTATTGGTGGTTTGAAGTTATTTGAAAATAGCTTCTATTTGTGTTTCGCCTGGTCCTTTCTTACATTCATCCAGAGGTTTGTTTCAATTGTCATCAACTAACTCTACCGAGTCGGCAAACTCAGCGCCTGACGCCTCTCTTAACTCGCAGACGCCAAAGCACACTACGGTGACCTGTGAAGACCGCTGGCAGGTATATCACCGTTTAAAAGCGCTAGATATTGACTGTCAGTGTGGTGGCTTTCAGCCGCTCGAAGTAACGATCACAACACCGACCGAGGCGATTCAGCTATGGAGCGTCGTAAGGCAGGTTTCACAGCCACGTGCTTGCCTAATAAATATGCTGAACAGTTGCTGGCGCGCACCCCATACCAAATCCTGCGAAAAGTAGGCTGGTAGCTTCTCTCTTTCACATATCTGTATTGAGCCAGGCAAAGATGTGTGCCGACAGTAGCTTTTCTACTATTAGGTGTGTTTCCTCATTGCTGAAGAAGGAAGGATTAGCCTTAGTTTAGGAATGAGTACCATTTACCAAAAAGACATACAGCTACAGGCAAGAGTATGCCTAGAGCTAGTTCACGCTAAAAACCTTACTGTGTAGGAATCTGCCTTAGACGCATCTGGACTTTTAACTTACATTAAGATAACTTTAATGAGTCATCTTTTGATTTTCAATTGATAATAGATATCAATAGCATTGATTCATCTGATTTGTTTTTAACTATCCACTGTGTAAGGAGTCATCCATGATTAAGCGCGTAAAAGCAGTAGAACTATTTTTGGCGGTTGGGTTAGTCGCTGGAATAACAGCCTGCGGCACACCTACGCCAGAAGCTGACGTAGATGCTGAGCCGGATGTATCGGTTGAAACCCTAAGCGAAGGCGGTGAAGGTGGCGAAGGCGGCGAAGGCGGTGATTACAGTGCTGGCGAGCAGGCCAATGCTGATTTTGAAGATCAGCTCACAGGCGATGCTTTGCTGACAGCGCTTAAGGATGGCGGCCACGTGATTTATTTCCGCCATGCGCAAACCGAAAAAGACTATGCAGACCAGGCCGACCCCAACATGAGTCTGGATGATTGTGAAACGCAGAGGAAACTGAACGATGTCGGCATCAAGCAAGCTGAAGACATTGGCGCTGCCTTTGCTGAAAAAGAGATTCCGGTAGGCGAAGTTATCTCTAGCGAATACTGTAGAGCATGGCAGACTGCCGATCTTGCCTTTGGCACTCACCAAAAGAACGCCAAGCTCAACTTTCTCCCATTCGAAGACTACACCGATGAACAAGTAGAAGAGATGAAGGCCAACGTGACACCATTACTCACGCAAGCGCCTGCTGACGGTACTAATACAGTGATCGTTGGTCATGACGATATCTTTGAATCGGCTACAGGCATCTATCCTGACCCTCAAGGCATTGCTTATGTACTTACGCCTGACGGTAGCGGTGGCTTTACTCTACAGGCTAATTTGCTACCTGAAGAGTGGGCGCAGCTATAGATTCTCTTTTTGAGAGTCGCATACGTTAAAAGAGTGCCGTCCTAGAGAAACTCTAGGACGGCACTCTTTTTGTAGTATCCAATCACTATGGAATGAGGATTAAATAAATTGGCCAATTAGCAACTGCTCAGAGCCCTCACCCCAACCCTCTCCCGAGGGCCTCCAACGATTAGGAAATGAGTTAGTTATTTAATTTCTAATCCTATGCAATCGGCAGCTTTGGAGGAAGTACGGTTAGCGCTGCCAAAGCTGTATAAATGAGCGCAAAGTAGGTTTCAAAGCGTGCCACATGCTCAAATCGGCAGGTGCGATACCAGTGTTGCCAACCTGTGATGATAATGAGCTTGAGCAGCGAAACCATAAACGCTAGCGCGGTAAAGATAGAAAGCCAACCCATGGTGTAGAGCAAAGTGATGAGGGCGATCGCAACACCGTGATAATAATACCCACCCTTCAAAGAACTGGTCTTAGCCTTGCGCAGCTTCACACTAAATACTGCCCCCGAGAAAAACAAGCTATTCACAATCCAAAGCCCCACGGCTTGAATAGTAATGTCTCCTGTCGTTGCACCATATACAAACAGTGTTGAGAGACAAATAGAGCTAAACATCGCAATTTCGTTGACGATGGCTTTTTGATTGCGCTGAAAGACAGAGAGCAAATCAATGCCGAAAGCAACAATACCAGCACCCACTATCCAAAAGAGAACAGGATGCTGCCAGCATAGGTAGAGTGCGATCGCGCCAGCAAAACCGCCATAAATACTGGCCCAAAAAATATAGCGCGGTCGCCACTTTCTCCGTCGCTTTATTTGTACGACTACCGGATGCTCTGCCTGAAGTGCCAAGAAAGCGGCCAAGCAGGCCCAGTTTGTATCGCTTGTCCAATGCTGTGCCAGCGAAGCCCCTGTCAGCACTGCGCCAAGTAGAACGAGTAGAACGCCATGCTCAGGAGAAAATGTCGGTTGATACCAACGCTTTTTGTTTGGGCTATCTTCAGCGGGTAGGGCCGATACCCCAACAAGCCCCGTCGTTAAAATTTGAGTGGTCATTGCTAACAGTGTTCACTACAGTTGATCGAATGAAGTAGGCGTAATGTTTTCAGCAGTATTTGGATGCGACTACCTAATGGCGATCCTCTCTTGGAGGGGCTGCGCCATCGCATCCAAATACTGCTGTCAGCCAAAAGTCAACTTCTACAGCGCCATTGCCTGCTTCACCAGTTCACTCCACTGCTGAATTCTCTCTTCAGACTTCTCTTCTTCATTGTCATCATCTAGCGCCAAGCCGCAGAACTTACCCTCGCGTAGTGCCAAAGATTCGGTGTGGTCATAGCCATCAGCGGGCCAGTATCCCACCGTTTGCCCGCCTAGGCCAGCAATTTTCTCTTCCAGCTGACCCATCGCATCCATAAAGTTGTCGGCATAGCCAATTTGGTCACCCGTACCAAAGTAAGCCACCGTCTTCCCGCTGAAATCCACCTCATCCAAATCATCGAATACTGCTTGCCAGTCATCTTGCAAATCTCCAATATTCCAAGTAGGGCTAGCAACAATCAAGTAATCGTATTCTGCGAGGCTGCTAGCTTCCGCATCTGCAATATCGTGCAAATCTACAACAGACTCGCCACCTAGCGCTGCTTGTATTTGCTCAGCGGCATCTGCTGTCTTCCCCGTTGTTGAGCCGTAAAATAAACCTACTTTAGCCATTTCAATCCTTGTTTTTCTTAGTTACAGTTAGCAGCAAAAAAGTTGCAGGAAAAAAGTCCACCACTGAAACCAGCAGTGGACCATCTGTCTTGAGAGGACATTTAGATAGAACTAGATAGAGCAGTTTTTTCCCTTTACGCTTGCACAGTTACATGCCCCATATGCCCTAGAGAATGCTTGCACAAGAGGTAACCGAGTAGTTCGGTCGCTTACTTGTGCCTACAACAACCCTAAGTCAGATCCCCTTTAATGACAATAGTTCTTGACTGTATTCCAAAGTAAAAAGAGCTGAACTGATCGAACTTTCCAGCTGAAATAGCTTTTATATATGGGCTAAAGATGTATTATCTATCTTTTTAATGTTGGTATACCGAAGCACAAATGATAGTTAATTTCGTTAATGTTTCAAAAAACAGTCATGCATCTCACCCTCAGCTACCATGACTCATTCTCAATAGTGCCTACTTAATAGAAGCGAGGGCTTTTAGTAAAGTCTCAGATTAGATAAGGGTTTGAAGACCATTGGAAATATTTATATAAGAACTAGTCTCATTAAGGATAAAATGCTGGTACCCCATTTTATTTCCCTTATTGTCATAAGGGCCGCCTCCTATGAATCTTTCACGACGGTCGTTGATAATCAACGGTGCAGCCGCTACGGCAGCGCTAGCTGCCACTCAGGTATTTCACCCTCGTAGTGTTAAGGCTCAAACGGGTGTCGTGAATCTCTATTCGTCGCGCCATTACAATACTGACGACGCACTTTACGAGACATTTACAGATCTCACGGGCATTCGGGTAAATCTGCTAGAAGGCAAGGCCGATGAGCTGCTAGAACGCTTAAAAATTGAGGGCGCAAATAGCCCGGCTGATGTGTTTATGACAGTGGATGCCGGTAACCTTTGGCGGGCAGAGCAGGCGAACCTGTTTGCGTCTATTTCTTCAGATGTACTCACCGAGAATATTCCTGAGAACCTACGCCATCCAGAAGGGTTCTGGTTTGGATTCTCCAAGCGGGCTCGGGTAATTATGTATAACAAAGATACTGTTGACCCTAGCGAGCTGTCTACTTACGAAAACTTGGCTGACGACCGCTGGCAGGGCAGAATCTTGATTCGCTCATCGGGAAATATCTACAACCAGTCTTTAGTCGCATCTTTGATTGAGACGAATGGTGTAGAAGCGACAGAAGCCTGGGCAGAAGACTTTGTTCGCAACTTTGCTAGACCTCCTGAAGGAAATGATCGAGCGCAGATTGAAGCTGCTGCTGCTGGCTTAGGTGATATTGCGATCGCAAATACCTACTACCTCCCTCGCTACGCCAAAGACGAAGACCCTGCTAAGCAAGCCATCTTCGAGAAAATGGGTGTATTCTTCCCCAACCAAGACGGTCGCGGAGCCCATGTCAACATCAGTGGTGCTGGCGTCTTGGCAAGTGCGCCAAATGCCGACGAAGCCCAGCAGTTTTTGGAGTATCTTTCTGGCACAGAAGCACAGGCATTCTTCGCACAAGGTAACAACGAATATCCCGTTGTAGAAGATGCTGAACTTGATCCAGTCGTTGCTGGGTTTGGCACCTTTAAAGACGACACCGTCAACGTTTCCACCTTTGGCGAGAATCAGGCTGCCGCCGTTCAGCTAATGGATCGGGTTGGCTGGGAATAAACTACTTTTCCTGTAGCATCTCACTCTTTTTGATTCTCTACGTTTCAACTCCTGATTATCAGCACGCGGTTTGTACGAGCCGCGTGCTGTTTCTTCAGTTTGGCTGATTTTGGTTAGCGCATCGTTTGTCCTATCAGGTGGTTGATGACGATGATACGAGAGTGAAAGCGCTAAGCCACGCATCGAACTTTCAGATTCTGTTCATAGCCTTCTATCAACACCTGATTAATCGAGTCTCCTTTTTTGTAAGCCTCCGTCATTTTTACCGCTGGGCAATAGTGCTGCTCCAGCACAGTCTCTAGCCTTTTCAACAAAGAACAGTCGAGCAGTTCACCTGTCTCCATAAGGGCATGCTTTGCTGCTGCGATCGCCCCTTCCGCATACCGATAAATCTCCTCATCCATCAATCCAAACTGAGCTGAGCGCTGATGCCAATCAGCATCTGGTAACGTCCGCCGTCCTTTCAGCGTTTGGTCTATTACCAATCCTTTCAGCAACGCACTCAAGCTAGCGTATAGGTCAAAATCTCCGCAGCTATCAAAAGCCTTAAACTCAATCCGGCCAATCTCCGCCGGTACTCTTGCTAGCTGTGTCAGCGAAGGATTAGAGTCAATCAAATCTGACTCATGTTCTAGAAATACCATCGCAGCCGGTCTGGCCCCTGTTCGATAAAAGGTTCGTGCAGACAGTCCATGCCACCTTTCTCCGGCATAAAAAGGTGAGCTGTAGCTAAAAGGAATAATAAAAGGACTGTAGTAAGTGAGCTTCCGACCAATATCGATCAGCTGAGAAGGCGTTAGTCCTGTTGCAGAAAGGTTAATATCTGGTCCTTGCGTCAGCATAGGAATATGAGCCGTCTGCATCTCAGGTGATTTCTTTCTGCGCTTAGTTTCAAATTCATTCAGCGCAGGCACAGGGACAAAGGTCGTCTGAAAAGGGTGAAAGCTCACCAGCGCAGGAACAAACCCTGATTTTTGTGCCTCCTGCTGCAACAGCCGAAAACTTTCTTTTAGTTCACCAACCGCACCCTCAATACTGTTGTGCACCGTAGTTCTAATCTCAATTCCCTTTGGCGGACAATCGATCACCTCTCCCAAATCAGAAAACCGTTCAAATCCTTCCACATACCAGCGTTTCAGCTTAATACCGGCATCACCTATGCGTAGCTGAGGATAGTCTTTCTCATATCGAGGAAGCCGTCTCACAATCGACTCAAACTCTTCAAAAGACGTGTTTGCAAAGTCAGCGAACTGACCATTCGGCCTCACAAAAGCAACCTCATGCTCTATCCCAAACCTAAAATTCATGAGAGTGACTCCTAATTGTTAGATGCAAGGAAGACATATATTTATACTTTTTGAGGCTTTTTACAGATTTCAGCTTGTAAAAGCCATCAAATCTTCCTTTAACTATTGAACATTAATATCATTTAATTTGATAGAGGGTCTCACACCCCAACAGTTTTATTTAAAGTCAGTCTGAGTTTTCAGATATTAGGCGGCAACAAAGTTTTGTAGACTTAATACTAACGATCCTCGTCTATAAGTGTGAAGGTGTAGAAAGAGCGGAGCTTGAGGCAATGATTACAATCCCAGAGATACGCAGATCTAAGTTTTTCAAATCGCGACTATCCTGAACCTGAACCTCGAAAAAGTTCAATCCATTATCGTAGAAGATCCAGAGATTTAGTTCACTTCAAGGGATGCTGCCACCGTGCGGATAGCAGAAGTTACTGCTGTGAGTTCATGGGGTTGAATTATGTAGGGTGGCATGGTGTACAGAAGTCGGCCAAAGGGACGGAGCCAAACACCTTGCTCTACGAACATGGGTTGCACGGTGGCCATGTCGACAGGATGGTGAAGTTCTACAGCTGCGATCGCACCCAAAACCCGCACATCCTTCACCGCCGCCAGCTGCCGACAAGGTTCCAACTCTTCTCGTAACTGCCTCTCAATCTGCGCAATCTTCCCCTGCCAGTCATAGCTTTCCAACAGTTCTAAATTAGCCAATGACACCGCACAAGCTAACGGGTTTCCCATAAAAGTAGGCCCGTGCATAAACACGCCCGCTTCTCCTGTGGAAAAAGTCTCACTAATATGTGTTGTCGTCAGCGTCGCAGCCAGCGACATAAAGCCACCAGACAGTGCCTTGCCTACACACATAATGTCTGGACAGATATCGGCATACTCGCAGGCAAACAGTTTCCCCGATCGCCCAAATCCTGTTGCAATTTCATCAAGAATCAACAGAACATTATGTTGTTTGCACAGCTCGCTCGCTCTGCGGACGTATTCAGGATGATAGAATCGAACACCACCTGCGTTTTGTACAACAGGTTCAAAAATAGCAGCGGCAATGCAACCGCTATTCTCTTTTAACAATCTCTCAAAGCTATCAATATCCGATTCTTGCCAGTCTTCACCAAAGCGGATCTGCGGCGCATCAGCAAAATATTGCTGACTCAACATCCCGCTAAACAAATGGTGCATGCCATTGACCGGGTCACAGGCCGACATTGCCGCAAAGGTATCGCCATGATACCCGTTGCGAATGGTCAAAAATCGGTCTTTTGTCGGTTCGCCACGGTTGTGCCAATACTGCACCGCCATCTTCATCGCAACCTCTACGGCGACCGAGCCGGAGTCGCTAAAGAACACATGCTGCAAATCAGTGGGCGTGATATCGATGAGTTTTTTTGCAAGTGCGATCGCAGGCCTGTGCGTCAGCCCACCAAACATCACATGGCTCATTTGCTCCATCTGAGCCTGGGCCGCAGCGTTCAGCTTAGGATGGTTATAGCCATGAATGCAGGTCCACCAGGAAGAGATGCCGTCGATGAGCGATCGCCCATCTTCTAGCTCAATACGCACGCCTGAAGCTGAGCGTACCAGAAACACCGGCAATGGATTTGGCATCGCCGCGTAAGGATGCCAAACGTGTTGTCGATCTAAGTCTATAAGCCGCTGTAGTGAATCCATTACGCTTGAGGGAATCGTGCATCACGCTTGCCCTGTCCACCTAAAAACTTCTGTGTCACAATCCCATACTTGGGCGCAAACAGCATAGCAACGGTAAAAAAGAGCGTCATCATTACAACAATACAGCCACCTGTCGAGGCATCTAAGTGGTAGCTAAGGTATGTACCTGAAAGACAAGACAACACGCTCACTGCCACTGAAATAAGCAGCATTCTATCGAATCTGTCGCTCAACAAATAAGCAGTAGATCCCGGCGTCACCAGCATCGCAACCACCAGAACAATACCGGCTGTCTGCAACGCAGTCACAATCGTAAGCGCTAACACACTCAGCAGCGTGTAATACATCAGCTGGGTATTCAAGCCGATAGCTTTGGCATGGTTTGGGTCGAAGCAAAAGAGTAACAAATCTTTTCGCCGAAACAAGATAATTGCCAATGTTAAACCACCAGCAATCAGCGTTTGGATAATGTCTTGCTGCGAGATACCCAGTACATTGCCAAAAAGAATGTGAAATAAGTCGATATTGCTTGGGATCTTAGTGGCCAGCACCAGCCCAAATGCAAAGAACCCCGTAAAGATAACGCCGATGACAGCATCTTCTTTTAGCCTGGTTTGTGCTTTCACGTATCCAATTGCAACCGTTGCCCCAAAACCAAAGACAAACGCACCGAGCGAGAAGGGCAATCCGAGCGCGTAGGCTACTACGACACCAGGGACCACCGCATGGGAAACCGCATCTCCCATGAGTGACCAGCCCTTCAGCGTAATGTAGCAAGAGAGTACCGCACACACCACACCCACAAAGGAACTCACCCACAGCGCACGAATCATAAAGCCTAGCTGTAAAGGCTCAACTATCCAGCTCCAAATCGCTTCTGGCGATATGGCAAGCAATAGCGCCATGCTCATACATCAATGCCCTGAGCGTTTGCCTTCTCAGATTGAATGAATGAGTGACCTGGTTGATTGGCAAGGTGAGCATCTGGAGACTGATTCGTTTTACCCGATAAGCTGCTAATCGGTAGGCCACCAAAGGTCATAGAAAGATTTTCTTCGGTGAAGGTTTCTTCTGTGGTGCCTGCGGCGAGGATAGTTTGGTTGAGAAGAATAACGCGATCGCAAAACGTAGAAATAGAAGACAAATCATGAGTAGAGACTAAAATCGTATGCCCCTCATCTCGCAACTGCATCAGCAACGTAATAATGCTTTTCTCGGTTTTTACATCCACACCGGTAAAAGGCTCATCGAGTAAAATCACCTTACCCGCCTGTGCCAACGCTCGCGCCAAAAAGGCCCGCTTTTTTTGCCCGCCAGATAGCTCTCCAATCTGACGATTGCGAAACTCACTCATTCCCACGCGCTCTAGGCTCTCCATCACCAGCCTGCGATCCTTCCGGCTGGGAATGCGAAACATATTCATGTAACCGTATCGGCCCATCATCACTACATCGAATACGCTGATAGGAAAGTTCCAGTCCACTTCATCGGCCTGAGGAACGTAGGCCATCAGCTGTTGCTTTTGTGCCCTTTCGACCGAGACACCGTCAATATGCACGTGGCCCTGGCTGGGCGACAAAAAGCCCATGATGGACTTAAACAAGGTAGATTTGCCGCCCCCATTTGGCCCTACCAAACCGGTGATCGTCCCTGGCTCTACATAGCAGTTCGCGTTGTAGAGCGCTAGGCGTGCGTTGCTGTAGGTGACGCTAATGTTGTCTACCGCGATTCCGTAAGTATCCGAAGGGGTCGTGATAACAGTCATAATTGTAGACAAAGCCCAAAAAATGATGGGAGAACAACAAAAATAGATAACTAGAGGCTACAGAGCCTCAATAAAAAGAGAGAATTATAAGACTAGGGATCTCTACCCAAAAGCCCATCTGAAATTAAGTTAGCGTCATACTCCAACAGATCCAGAAAAGTAGGGACCGGGCCGTCTGCAGTCGACAAAGAGTCAACATACAAATTGCCGCCAAAGGTTGAGCCAGTTGCTTTTGCAACCTCTTTTTGGGACTCGTCACTAACAGTGCTTTCGCAAAAAATAGTGGGTACCTCATTGGCCTTCACTTTATCGATTACCGCCTTCAGCTGCTTAGGTGTAGACTGCTGCTCGGCGTTGATTGGCCATACATAAATTTCTTTGAGGCCATAGTCGCGAGCCAAATAAGAAAACGCACCCTCACAGCTCACCAGATACCGCTGCGATACAGGCACGTCGGCCAAATCGCTTTGCAATTCGGTATCGATTGCCTTGATTTGTTCACTGTAGGCAGCTGCATTGGTGTTATAAGTTTCGGCGTTTTCTGGATCTAGCTCTACAAAGGCCTGGCGAATGTTTTCTACATATATCAGCGCATTTTGGGGTGACATCCAAGCATGAGGATTGGGCTTGCCGCCATAGGGGCCTTCTGCGATCGCAATCGGCTCCACTCCATCGGTAAGCACCACCGTCGGCACACCGTCCAAGCTCCCAATAAATTGCTCAAGCCAACGCTCCAAATTCATCCCGTTGGCCAGAATCAGGTCGGCGTTTTGCGCCTTGGCAATATCGCTAGGCACCGGTTCGTAACCATGAATCTCAGCACCTACACGAGTGATTGACTCCACCTGTAGCTCGTCGCCTGCCACCTCCTGAGCCATATCTGCCAAAATCGTGAAAGTAGTCAACACCTTCTTTTGGCTATCATCTTCAGCAGATGGCGTTGCTCTCTCAGCTGTAGGCGTAGCCGAACTACAGCCAAACAAGGCCGCTGTCAGCATCAGAGCAGACAACCGCCGTCTATTTTGAGTGGTTAGCCAGGAAGCGAAGCCCATCCGAGTCACGTGAGTTACCTTTCGATTTCATAATCGTTTCACTTTTCATAATTGTTTCATAATTTCATGAAAACGACAACTCGCAGAAACCGGTCTGCTCTTGCAGTTACACCAAGCTAGATGCCGATTTTGGAAGATATGAACGGATAGAAGGCCAATTCAAGATGGGTATATATAAAAGTAAGCGTTACGTTCCTTGAGGCTTCTTTAATATGTCTATTCGCCGCCAAATGGCCCAGGGATACGCTGCTGTTTTAAGCTTGGCTTTGGCGGGAACAACGACAGGCCTACTGGTAGGCAGTCATTTACAGTCACAGGCATTAGCAGCGCAAGAAATTGCGATCGCAGAACGTAAGCTCTTAAGCGATTTACAGGTCAAAATTCTCGGCAATCGACCGACACAACAGCTGTCTCCATACTTAAACGACTCGGCACAGCTGGAGATCGCAGTCCATGGAATGTTCTCACGTACAGTTGAAATTCAAGCATTACTAGAAAGCCGCACAGCTCTCTACGAAGCAAAGAGTATTTTGCGAGAAGAGCCTACAGCAGAAGAACAGGCACTGCTTTCACTACTGGATGCTTATGAAGCAGACCTAGCAGCATTTCAGGTGCGGCTACAAGAATTTGCCCAGTCTGCGATGCCAATAGTCAGGGCCGCTAACGATGTCACCGAAGCTCAAAAGCTACTGATTTCTTTTGTTCAGGGTCCAGAGTTTGCCAATCTCGTAAAGCTGCCAACTGAGCTAATAGCATTTGTTTCCTCTGTAGAAGCGACAGAACGCGGTGCTTCCGAGGCATTAGCTCAAGCGATCGCACTACAAACCCAAATTATCTTTGCCAGTCTGCTGCTATCAATCGCTATTGCTTCTGCGATCGCTCATTACACTAGCCGAGCGATCGCACAGCCCATCCAGGGTGTAACCAAGCTAGCCGACACCATCATCCAGAAACAGGACTTCGCTTTGCGGGTGCCGTTAGTTGGCAAAGGTGAAGTGGTGAGCTTAGGCCAATCTTTCAATCAGCTCATTGCCAAGTTAAATCATCTGCTAGAACATGTAGGACAAAAAAATCAAGACCTCGAAACTGCACTAGAGCAACTACACCGCCAGCAAATGCAGCTTGTACAGTCCGAAAAAATGTCTAGCCTGGGTCAGCTGGTAGCTGGCGAGGCTCACGAGATTAACAACCCAGTAAATATTATTCACGGGAACTTGGTCCACGATCAGCGAGAAGTGAAATCGCACCTAGACTATATCCAAATGTGTCAGGCCCGCTATCCTGAGCTCTCAGACGATATTCAGCTAGACGAAGACGACATCGATATAGAGTTTGTTCAAGAGGATTTGCCCAAAATTCTGACCTCCATGCGAACAGGCACACAGCGCATTCGAGAGATTGTGCTGTCGTTGCGGACCTTTTCTCGGATGGATGAAGCAGAAATCAAAAAGGTCGATGTACACGAAGGCATCGAAAGCACACTGCTGCTTTTGCAACACCGCCTTGCGCCAAAGTCTGGAACAGAACAGGGGAACACGGCAATCTCTGTCCGGAGAGATTACGACGCTCTGCCGCTCGTCGAATGCGCCGCAGGGCATCTCAACCAGGTTTTCATGAACAGTTTGCTCAATGCCATCGATGCACTGACGAATCCAAAAGCCTCACGATTAGAACCTGCCCAAATCACGATTCGCACCTCCACCCTCGACGAAGATTGGATCCAAGTAGAAATTGCAGACAATGGCTCAGGCATGACTGAAGCAGTAAGAGCCAGACTATTCGAGCCATTTTTTACCACGAAGCCTGTAGGCAAAGGAACAGGCATGGGTATGTCGCTAAGCTATCAGATTGTGACCGATCAGCATCGCGGCAAACTAGAGTGCTTCTCGACACTGGGCGAGGGTACAGCTATTATTCTTCAGCTCCCCTGCGTCTTTGAAGAATCTAGCAAGCTGGCTGACGGCAAGAAGAAAACGACTTGATTACCCAATCCCTCTACTCAGGAATTTCTCAGGACGTTGAGGGGTGCTTTTCAGCTACGCTTGTCATGCTGAGCGAATCCTTCATCCTCAGCGCTTGACTGAAACCAGCCATATGTACCAGGGCCAACTGTTGAACGAACCCACACCTGATCAACCTACGCCTGCGCATAGCTATTGGGTGACTGGACTCATTGTTTTAGTCGCGACACTGCTGGTGTCGATAGGGTTGCTAGTCTCTACACATCCGGACCTACAGCACCTTATGAGTCCTGAATCACTGTCGATAGCGGTGACTCAGGCCGGCCGGTGGGGGCCTTTGCTATACATGGCGGTGATTGCCCTATCGGTAGTCGTGAGCCAAATTCCGGGCGCGCCTTTGGCAGTGATTGCAGGTGCGCTGTGGTCACCTCTGTTAGCAGGAACCTACACCGTAATTGGCGGATTTAGCGGTGCCATGATTGCCTACGGGCTAGGCAAAGCAGTGGGTCAGCCTTTGGTAAAAGCCCTAACGGGTAAAACCTTGACCTTTTCGACTGAGCAGGGTGATAAAACGCTGGGATGGCTAGTTTTTGTCACGCGGCTGGTGCCTGTGTTCTCGTTTGATTTGGTGAGCTATGGCGCAGGGATGGCCGGGCTGTCACTGCCAATTTACGCCGGGGCGACCCTGTTTGGCATGGTGCCCTCTACATTGCTATTGACCTATGCGGGCGATCGCATGCAGTTCAGCAGCGCTACCATGCTAGAGCTTGGCGGCATCCTCGCAGTTGCATTTGTTGGCATTCCTGTTTTGATGCACCGTCACAACTGGCTGAATATAAGGTCATTGGTGAGCTGGGAGTCGTAATAGCTAGCACACGCTCGCATTCGTCAGCTAGTGAAGAACGCCTTGGTCGGCCTCGGGTTGGCAATGTAATAAGCTATTTATAGACAGCCTCTACCAAGCGTCTAGTTCCTTTCCGCCGGCTCTTTTTTCTGATCGCGATCGCGGCCACCCCTATTTGTGACTTCCCATAAGCCCCCCGAACGTAAAAAATCGGCTGCCAAAACAGCTGCCATTTTGAATGGGGCCAGGCAAGAATTCTTAGCCAATGGCTACGCAGCAACCAGCATGGACCGGGTAGCCGCATCGGCAAGTGTTTCAAAAGCAACGGTGTACAGCCATTTCAACGACAAATCCAGCCTATTCGCCGCGCTAATACAGCAGCTAGCAGAAGATAAGTTCAAGGCAAATTCCTTTGACCCGCGCGATGAGCGCACCATGAAAGGAAATCCTAGAGACGTCCTCAGCCAGCTAGCAAAAGAAGTGCTAGACGAAGCCACTTGCGATCCGCAGTTTTGCGAATTTATGCGACTGATCATTGGTGAATCGGGTCGCTTTCCTGAGCTGTCGAGACCCTATATCGAAAATGTTGCCAAACCCCTAATAGATGGCCTCACTCGTTATTTGGCGTCTTGCCGAGAGCTCACCCTCAGCGATCCTGAGGCTTCTGCGCGCACCTTCATGGGTACGCTCATTTACTTCGTTATGCTACAACGGGTACTTGGTGGGGCAACGCTGATGCCGATGGAGAGCGATCGCATGATCACCACGTTAGTCGACCTGATCGTTCCATCTACTTAGTGATGTCAACTTAGTCCCGTCAAGCAAGTTTGCTCCATGTTAAGCTCTGCTACTTTACTCAAGTCGTCGCGTTTGCTGATTCGCCACGGTCGCCCAGATGACATTCCGGCGATTTTGACCTACTACGCCGAAAATGCGAGGTACCTTGCACCCTTTGAGCCGCTAAAACCCTCTAAGTTTTACACCAAGCAGTACTGGGAAGCTGAGCTTATGCAGCGATTAACCGACACCAAATCAGAAAAATCGCTCAAGCTGTTTATCTTTCCATTACAAGAACCCCAGCTATTGATTGGGACGCTCAACTTTAGCAACTGCGTACGGGGCGTTTTCCAGAGCTGCACCGTCGGCTATAGCCTGGGCGAAGCCTACCAGGGCGAGGGATACATGAGCGAAGCTCTGCAAACGAGCATCAAGTACGTATTTACCCAAATGAAGTTTCACCGGATCAGTGCCAACTACATTCCCCACAACCAGCGCAGCGGCACATTACTCAAACGATTGGGCTTTGTGGTAGAAGGCTATGCCCGAGACTATCTATATATCAACGGTCAATGGCAAGACCATATTCTCACCAGCCTGATTAACCCCGCATCAAAAGAGCAGGCCCAACGATAGCGTCAGCCTCATCATGCGGTCACAACGTCGGTAGTGCAGGCTATTTGGGAAAAATTCATACAACTGCAAAAATTGATGTATGAAACTCTCCCATGGGCGTCTTTCCTTTCTCAGATTCCGCACCTACGCCTCCCCAGCTGCCAGAATCGGTCTTTCAGCAGGCAATTGAGCATGCAGCAGGTGGCTTGGTCATTTGTGATGTACAGCAGCCAAGCTGGCCGATTGTGTACGCCAGTCCTGGATTTGAGCGGCTAACAGGCTACAGAGCTGAAGAGGTATTGGGCAAAAACTGCCGACTATTGCAGGGAGAAAAGACGCAGCAAATCGGCTTGGAAGAAATTCGCAAAGCGGTGTCTACTGGGGCGAGCTGTAAGGTGCTGCTACGCAATTATCGTAAGGGTGGGCAAGCGTTTTGGAATGAAGTAACGCTCTCGCCAATTGTAGATGCAGCAGGCCAAGTGACCCACTATGTGGGTACTCAGGTCGATATTTCGCACTATCTAGATACATTTAATGCGCTTCAGCAAAGCGAAATTCGCTACCGGCACCTGTATGAAGAAACGCCTGCAATGCTGCATTCAGTCGACTGCAATGGCTTGATAACCAGCACCAGTCACTACTGGCTCGAGAAGCTCGGCTACAGTCGCGCGGATGTGATTGGGCAGCCGCTGGCTTCATTTTTGGCCGCAGAGTCTCAGGCTGAAATCGAGGAAATTTTGGCTGCGATCGCCTCAAAAACAGTAGACCGCGATCGCCTCTGCCAGTTCCTAAAACAAGACGGCACCCCCATGGATGTGCTGCTCTCAACGATGGCCGAATCTAGCAACAGTCCTCGTTCGGGTAGCACCCTAGGCGTACTAGTAGACATCACAGAACGCAAAAAAGCCCAGGAAAAACTGCGCCGCAGCGAGGCCCTCCTACGGTCCATCAACAACTTGCCGCCGACCGGCATTTTTGTGATGGACTACCACACAAACGAGGCGCTATTTATCAATTCCGAGTTCTACCGCATTTGGCAGCTAGAGCATTTGCAAGCAGCGGTTGAAAATGGAGAGCTGACCGGCGAACAGCTGCTCACAGAATGCCTTAGTAACATCGATTTAGGACAGTTTGTGGCGACCTCTACCGCCAAAGACTTCACCCACGGCAACAAAATCGTAGAAGACGAAGTGCCCCTGCTCGATGGGCGTACGCTTAGGCGTATCTATGGCCCTATTCAAGAAAACAACGCTACGTTTGCCTATCTCTATATTTTTGAAGACATTACCGAACGTAAGCAAGCCATCCGGGCGCTAGCCCACGCTACAGAAGCCGCTGAGGCAGCTAACAAAGCCAAAAGTGAGTTTTTGGCAAACATGAGCCACGAGCTGCGATCGCCTCTCCATGCCATTCTAGGATTCACCCACATTCTCAAAACAACCTCTCCTCGCCCAGATCAAAAAGAGAACCTAGACATTATCGGTCGCAGCAGTGAACATCTGTTGGCACTCATTAACGACATTCTAGACATCTCAAAAATTGAGGCAGGCCGTGTTGTGCTCACCCGCAGTGAGTTCGATATTTATCGACTCCTAGATGAACTGCAACAGATGTTTGGTCGTACCATTGCCGAGAAAAATTTGCAGCTGGTGATCAATCGCTCTGCTGATTTACCGCATATGGTTTGTAGCGATCGCCTCAAGCTTCGCCAAATTCTGATCAATCTGCTCAGCAACGCGGTGAAGTTCACAGCAGAAGGCAGTATTAGTCTCTCTATCGGCGCAGAGGCCCATGTTTCACACAAAGCATCTCTCAACACATCTACCCATACAGAGATAGCATCGACATCCACAACGACTACAGACAATGAGGTCGCCCTTACCTTTTCAGTCACAGATACCGGAACAGGTATCGCACCCGATGACCAAACCAGGCTTTTCGAGGCCTTTGTGCAATCAGATTCTGTCCTAACCGCACACGAGTGAACAG
Source organism: Phormidesmis sp. (assembly GCA_050042985.1). Lineage (GTDB taxonomy): Bacteria > Cyanobacteriota > Cyanobacteriia > Phormidesmidales > Phormidesmidaceae > Phormidesmis. The sequence continues at coordinate 18,795 of JBHJIY010000092.1, forward strand.
GGCTTGGGCTCGCAATTTCCCACGAATACATTCAGCTACTGGGCGGTCAGCTCACTGTGCAATCTAGCCTGGGTCAAGGGTCGACATTTTCTTTCAGCATCACGGTCAATTCAGTTGAAGGCATATCAGTAGAACCCGAACCAGATACTTGCTCTCGCTCGATTGTAGGCTTAGCTGCCGGCCAGCCGCCTTATAGAATTTTGGTAGTAGATGATGTAGCGCTAAACCGTAAGCTGCTGACCAATTTGCTGAGCACAGTAGGCTTTGAAGTGCGCGAGGCGGAAAATGGTGAGGCGGCGATCGCACACTGGCAAACCTGGCAACCTCAGCTCATTTGGATGGATATCCGCATGCCTGTCATGAGCGGAGAAGAAGCCACCCATCGCATAAAAGCGTTAGAGCAAGCGTCAAATCAAACAGCAGACCAGCGCTGCAACACGCGCATCATCGCACTCACAGCAAACGCTTTCGACGACGACCGCGCGGCTGCCATATCCAGCGGCTGCGATGACTTCGTCAGTAAGCCCATTCAGGCACAAGAAATTTTCGACAAAATGGCCGAGCACCTAGGCATTCGTTACCAGTATGCTGAAAACACTCAGTCCAATGAACCTATCAGTCAGCCCCTAACGCCAAAGCTATTCGCTAGCACCTCACCCGACTGGCGCTATCGGCTATCGCAGGCCACCCTCGATCTAGACGATGACGGTATCCTCACCTTGGTTTCACAGCTGCCACCCGATCAGCAGCAGCTCGCAATAGCCATCAAAAAGCAAGTCAGCGCTCTGGCCTATAAAAAACTCCTCCAGGTACTTCAAGAAGCCGATGCGGTAAGCCCTTGAAAGCCACGGCCACCACTCGACTGAACCAACAGCAGCAAAAACTCATTGGCATCGGTAATCGGCTTGGCATAGATAGCATCAGCCAACGCTTCGCCCAATAGTCGACCTTGTTCGGCTTGTGTTGTATTGGCACTCAGCAGCACAATGGGTAATCGGGCTGTTCTCGGTTGCACCTTCAGCATCCGAGACAATTCAACCCCCGTCACTTCCTCATCCTGCCAAACCGTCCCCGGCAGGTTCACATCCATAATCACCAAATCAACAGCCCCCGACTGACAGTGCTTAAATACATCGGCGGCCTTGTGAGTCAGCCTCACACGATGCTGGCCCTCTTTCTCTAGCAGTCTGGCAGTGCTTCTACCCAGCAGATAATCGTCCTCAACCAATAAAATATTCATGAGCAACATTCCTTAGTAATAAAAATATAGATACTGTTGTAGATAGGCTCCTTTCGCTGTTCTATCCATAGCCTTTGCCTAGCAACCAAGAACAACAACCCCCTTTAGCAGGTTGCCCATCCTCTACACATCAACAACTATTGATATTTCTGTATCAAGAAGCCTTTGAATGGGAATGCTAGATCTATCCACCAGCTAAACTTGTTATAAGCACCGGAAGGACATGGACCACAATACTTCTTCTACAGGCACTGCCTCGCATGATTCCAACAGCACAGAGGTGTTGTCCTCAAACCTATCATCGAATAGCCCTGCACCTGAAGGTCGGCCTAAAGTTCTCGTTGTTGACGATCTCTTAGAAAACTTACGATTGCTAGCCAACTTACTCATAGAAGACGGCTATGAGGTTAAGCGATCGCCCGACGGTGCAATGGCGCTCAGCAATGTTCCTAGGTTCGAGCCAGACATTATCTTGCTCGACATTATGATGCCGGAAATGGACGGGTACGCGGTCTGCAAGCAGCTCAAAGCCGATCCTAAAACTAAAGACATTCCCGTTATTTTTCTCAGCGCTTTAGACCTCACCTTCGATAAAGTTAAGGCCTTTGAAGTGGGCGCAGCAGACTATATTCACAAGCCATTTCATCCGGCTGAAGTGCTAGCCAGGGTAAAAAATCAGGTCAGGATTCGGCAGCAGGGATTACAGTTACAGTCTCAAGCTGCACTCATCAAACAACAACAACAACAGCTCAAAAAAGCTGAGCACGCACGTCAAGCTGCTGAAGGCAGTCTAGCTGTTATGCAAGCCGCTTTGTAGGTCAATCTCATTTCAGTGCATTTTCTCTTGACACTTGCGCAGCATTCAAAAGATGCATGATTTAACGGTAGCTGCTCAGTATCAAAACATTTATGTTACTAGGCGGGTCTGCGAGTGCGGGTCTACGAGTATTGAGCTGTCATAGCCAAGCCGATTTGGCTGGCTATTGTCTTTTTTATTGACTCTTCTCGCAATCGGTTATTGGGCCACGGCTTAGTCAAATATACCCATACATGAGAGAATTCAAGGCAAAACAACATGAGACATTTAACAAACAGGCTTGCCCAAGTAGGTCTTTGCTCTGGACTGTTACTATCCTTACTGGCATTGCCTAGCGCTGCCGAACAAGAGCTACGCCAAGGACTACCGGGACGCAGAATCTCTGGTGGAACCAGAAGTGAGTGTATGGCCGACAGCCGTCCTATTGTCGCGATGAACCCCGAATCAAACGTTGGTGAAACGATAAGCGATCGCCCCTCTATTTATTTTGTGGTTCCAGAGACAGAAACAGCCTATCCACTAGAGTTCTCCCTCAGAGATACAGAAGGCAACAGAGTATATGAAAAGACACTCAATACAAATGAGCATGTAGGTGTTGTCGGTATTCAGCTGCCTCAGCAATCTTTACAAGCAAACCAAAACTATCGCTGGCACTTAGCGATCGTCTGCGACACTCAAGACCCTTTTCAAAATGACGTGCTCTCAGGCTGGCTGCGACAGGTTTCACCAGAATTCGCAACAGAAAATCAATTCAATGAAACAACCCCTAGCAGTATAGAAAGCCAACTGGAGCTAGCTCACTACTACCAAGAAAGTGGACTGTGGACTGATGCTATCGACCTTGTCGTTACCCTGCGTCAGCAGCAGCCAATGAATCCTCAAGTTCTCTCTTCCTGGACCCAATTGTTACAAGCACTAAACCTAGAAACAGCCATCACAGACTCAGTAGCGATGAAATAAGTCGGCAAAAATACTCGCTAATTACAGATCGATATAGGTAGGGACATAGTGCAAGCTACGTCCCTACCTTTGTTATTGCTATCACTTCAATAGGCTCTTATGTTATCTCGCGCTACATTCCAATTATCCAAAAGCACACCGTCTAAAAGCACACCGTCTAAAAGCATACCGTCTAAAAGCATACTGAGTCGTTGCCTCAGTTCACTAGCTTGCGTAGGTACATTAGTCGCCATATCGAGTCTGGCAAGCCTTCCCACACATGCGCAAACGCCAAGCGAGAATATGCTTGCGATGGAGCGCAGTTTAGAACAGGAGTTCGAGTCTTACTTTGGTGAAGATTTGGCAGAGGTCACCCAATCTTCAGAAGAAATTACAGACACCCTACAGCAGGTCGCGGCTGAAACCCAAACTCAGCCAGCCGTTCTGTGGGCCATTCCTCGGGGAGACCACCTACACTTAGTGTTACTAACGTCGTCAGGAGAGCCGATTGTTCGAGATCTCTACGATGTACCTGACGATCTGCTACGCCAAACCGTCTCTGATTTTCAGCTAGAGATGCACGGCACGGCCGAGAACATGCTGGCTGCGCAACAGCTACACAAGTGGATGATTGAGCCTTTTGAATCAGAGCATCTACAGCCAGAAGAGATTGATACATTACTCGTTTGCCTTGGCAATGGTTTGCGCAGCCTACCACTCGCGGCGCTGCACGATGGAGAAAACTTTCTCATAGAAAAATACGCATTGACTCGCATTCCAGCCTTCAACCTGATTCAAACAACCTATTCTTCCCTCGCCGAAGGAGAGTTTTTGGCGATGGGAGCCTCTGAGTTTGAGTCGCTCAATCCACTGCCAGCTGTCCCAGCTGAACTCACCAGCATTTTAGAGACGTGGCAGCAAAATGCACCCGAAAATCGTCTGCGCTCCGGTCAATCTTTTTTAGATCCTGACTTTACGCTGACAAATCTGGAGCAGCAGTTAGCTCGACAAAAACCTGAGGTTGTCCATTTAGCCACGCATGCCGTGTTTGATAGAGGCGCTGCCAAAAATTCGTACATTCAGCTCTGGGATTCGCGCCTCACGCTCGATCGCATTCGAGAAGTTAACTGGCACGATCCTTCCGTAGAGCTGCTTGTTTTGAGCGCCTGCCGAACTGCGGTAGGTAACGATATGGCAGAGTTGGGGTTCGCAGGGCTAACGTTGCAATCAGGCGCTAAATCAGCTTTAGCCAGCATTTGGAATGTAAGTGACACGGGTACGCTAGCGCTCATGAGCGAATTTTATAATCAGCTCGGGACTACCACCACAAAAGCTGAAGCACTTAGGCAAGCACAGATCAAAATGCTGCGAGGTGACGTTGGTTTTGCAAATGGCCAGCTACAGCTTTCTAGAGGAGAGGTTGAGATATTGGCGGGAGGAAACCAGGAAGATATCAGCGATTTGTCTTCACCGTACTATTGGGCTGCTTTTACGATGGTTGGCAGTCCTTGGTGAAGCGTATGAAGGCGCGATCGCCTCACCCGGTCCAAGCAAAGGATACATATGATGAGGGCTATACCTATCCATAAAAAAGGGCCAGCGAACTAATATCTGGTTCGCTGGCCCTTTTTTGCACAATCGAAGAAAGCTGCGTATGACTTATGCCAGTTTCTTTTTGATGAATGCAAGAATTTTGTTGTTTTGAGCTTTCAGTGCAGCCACTTCCTTCTGTAGAGTCACCACTTGCTGCTGTAGCGTGGCAATTTCGGCAGAGCTGTTACCGCCAGCAGGTGCGCTACCCGCCGCCGCTGTCTGTGGGCGAGGCTTACGTGCTTTTGCCATGGCCCCTTTGATGGCACCAATGAGTTCTTTTTGCTCAAAGGGCTTCTCAATGAATTCAAAGAATTCAAAGGGCTCTTGAATTTTTTCGGTGAGTTCTTCGCGCCGGCCCGACATCATTACGAGGGGAATGCTCTGGAACTCGGGCTTGGACTGAATCTCTTGATAGACTTCGTAGCCGCTCATTCTGGGTAGCAAAAAGTCCAACATAATCAGGTTGGGCTTTTGGGCACGGATGGCGTCAATGCCTTCAATACCGTCTTTGGCTTCAATAACTTCAAAGTTGCCATTGGGGAGCATATCGCGTACGCGGGCCCGAATCACCCTGCTATCGTCGATTACTAGAATTTTATGACTGGCCACGACGGACTCCTAATGACTGGCAAAACGGAAGAAACCTGCGCCTTTGCTAACGCATACGCTTACTTTAAAGTTGCCCACATTATGGTGAGGAGTGATCAGGGCAAACAGATGAATACTCGTTGATAGCGACAGAAAGCTAGCTACAATGCAAACACCTTTGTCACCGCTTTGTGCCTACTCTATGTCCACCCCGTCAAAATCATCGGCACCCTCTGCTCGCCCTCGGCCTGAAATTTTGGCGATGCCAAGCTGGCTACGTCGCCCTATCGGTAAGGCCAGCGAGCTGTCTACCGTACAAAAAGTCATTAAGCAAAGGCAAATTCATACCATTTGTGAGGAGGGCCGCTGCCCGAATCGGGGAGAATGCTACGCCAATAAAACGGCGACTTTTTTGCTGATGGGGCCAACCTGTACGCGCAGCTGCGGGTTTTGCCAGGTAGATAAGGGACATGCACCTATGCTGCTCGACCCTCAAGAGCCGCAAAAAGTCGCTGAGTCTGTGCAAGTGCTGGGCTTAAAGTACGTAGTGCTAACCGCTGTAGCGCGCGATGATTTGGCTGATGGTGGAGCCGGATGGTTTGTAAAAACGATGACGGCGATCCGCTCAGTCAGCCCAGAGACTGAAATCGAAGTACTGACACCTGACTTTTGGGGCGGAACTGATTCTGAAGCGCAGCAGAAAATCAGAGTTACCCAAGTCACCGAGGCCACACCCGCTTGCTTCAATCACAACGTAGAAACGGTAAAGCGTTTGCAAGGGCCCGTGCGCCGAGGCGCGAAGTATGAGCGATCGCTCGACGTTCTCCGCTACGTAAAAGCAACAGATTCCACCATCCCAACAAAATCAGGGCTCATGGTAGGCCACGGGGAAACCAAAGCAGAATTAATCGAAGCGATGGAAGATTTGCGACAGGTGCAGTGCGATCGCCTCACCATCGGCCAATACATGCGCCCCTCTCTGGAGCACCTCCCTGTGCAAAAGTACTGGACACCTGAAGAATTCGACGAGCTAGGTGCGATCGCCAAAGACCTAGGCTTCGACCATGTTAGATCGGGACCACTGGTGCGCAGCTCCTACCACGCAGGCGAGGAGCCATAAATAACCAACTATTCTGTGCCTGGGACTTGAGCAACCAGCTCACGCCACTCTTTCACAGCAAAAGGCGGCACCACTAGCTGCGCCACGCTGCCGCCCTCTAGTGGAATATCTATCTGCAAGGGAATATCACCAGCCAACGCAGTCATTGTTTCAGCCACGTTGTATTGGCCTGCATTTTCTGGAAGTGACGGCGTTTGCGGATCGAGTTCTGGCGAGGCCTGCCATTCTAAACTAGAACCTGTGGAGATTTTCAGCGGCTTTTGTTCATCAAGAGCCACTAAGCCCGGAAAGCCGACCAGGCGTAGATAAAGTCCTTGCAGGGTATCTGCCTGATAGCGTTTGAAAACGATGACTTGCCAGGAGCGATCGGTGCGATCGCGCAAACTCTGCTTCGAGCGAAAAGTGGTCTGTCCAGGCAGCTCCTGATAGGTGTGCAAAGAAGCAACAAAGGGCGAAATCGGTGCTGCGTGAGCCATTACAGGTTGCAAAAACAACAACAGACTGCACAGACCTAACACTACGAAGAAACGCCGCCAAATCTCTCTGTGCTGAACCATCTGTTGTAAGACCACACCTAAACACTAAAAAGGGCTGTACTCGGTATAGTGTACAGCCCTTTTTGGGGAAACACACTTTGCTTCGCGGAGAACAGCAGAGTGTGTTTCTAGTAGGGAATAAGGGATAGGAACAAAGACGCTTACAACCGACTCATTCTTTCAATCACCGCCCGATAGCCATCGGCCTCACCGTTAGCCAAATAGCGATCCGCAGCAGCTTGCAAATCACTATGGGCACCGAAGGTATCGCCTAATGCAACTAGGGTAATGCCGCGATAGTAGTAGATGTCAGCATCGGCAGCAGGATCTTGACTAATGATTTGAGAAAAGTCTTGATAGGCGCTCTGGGCATCACCGGCTTCGTAGTAGGCACGGCCTCGTGAGGCATAGGCTTCGGCGTAGCTGTCGTCTAGCTCAATGGCGTAGGTGTAGTCTGCGATCGCAGAGGGCAAATCACCGTAGATGGCATAGGCATCGGCTCGGCCTTTATAAACACTGCCATCCACTGGGCTGAGGCCAATGGCACTTTCATAGTCGGAGAGTGCATCCGGTACGTTGTTGGTCGCAACGCGAGCGCGGGCCCTTTGGTGGTAGGCTGCGCCAGCGTAGGCATCGAGTTCAATAACGCGGTTAAAGTCTGCGATCGCTGCTGAGTTATCGCCTTGCGCGCTATACAGTGTGCCGCGTGCCATGTAGGCTTCTACTGAATTGGGCTGAAGAGAAAGCACTTCATTGATATCAGCGAGTGCATCGTTGGGACGACGGAGCGCGGCGTATACGTAGCTACGGTTATAGTAGGCCTCGCTATTTTCGTCGTCGAAGTCGAGGGCTCGGTTGAAGTTGTCTAGGGCAGAGTCAAAATCACCTAAATGATAATAGGCGACACCGCGATTGAGGAAAGCCTCTACATAGTCGTAGCGCAGGTTAATGGCAGTGGATAAAGGAGCGATCGCGCTGTCGTACTCCCGCAGCTGAATGAGAGACGTGCCCCGATGCATGTGCGCTAGCTCATAGTCAGGATCGAGGTTGATAGCACTTTCAAAATCAACGAGTGCTTCTTCGTGTGCACCAATGGCGGCTTTAGCTAAGCCTAGATAGTCGTAGGCAGCTACATAGGTAGGATTAATTGCGATCGCATTTTCAAAATCATCTATGGCTGAACCCAGCTCGCCCGTTTCATAAAAAAGCGCCCCACGTGAAAAGTAAGCCAGCGCATACTCTGGCTGCACAAAGATCGCTGTAGAGTAGTCGGCCATGGCCGCTGTAGGATCACCCAAATTGAGCTTGGCCGCAGCGCGAAACAAGTAGGCCTCTGCATATTCGCTGTTGGCATTGATAGCTGCGTTAAAGCTAGCAACAGCCACTGCATCATCACCCTGGTTGTACGCTCGAATACCGCTGTTGTAATGTTCAATCGCCGTCATCTCTGTAGGAGAGTAATCTCCCTCAGCAGCAGCAGCAGGAGAAACCGACTCCGGCAAAACTAGCGTTGGCGTCACAGCCTCTTCGCCAATAGCATCCTCCGTCATCGGTTGGCTCATTTCGTCAGCTTCTAGTACTGGCTGTGCTCGCCGACGATGCATCTGCAACGCAGCATCATCAGCGCGGCTCAAAGTACTAGCACCAGACCCAACGTATGGATCTACAGGAATATCGAATACGGGTAGGTCTGTCGCTTCATAGGCTTCTTCTACACTAAACTCATTGGCCTGAGCGGGTAGCACGCTAATGAGCCCACCCAATAGGCTGCTCAAAAGGGTAGTAGAGCTTAGAAGTGTAAGACCACTGCGATTCATGACGTTCCGTTGCGAAAGCAAGATAGGGTTTTAGCTGAAGGCTATATCAGCAACCGTAGATTGCCCAGCTCGCTGCAGAAAACGAAGAAATCAGTCTAATTATTTGAGCATTCGTGCCCAGCGAAAGAAGAAGCTAGCAGATACACTGAAACCCTTGCCTCATTACAAGTCAGCCGGCCTAAGTTCCTCACGAATTACCCCTACTTAGCCCCCTTTACTCGCCCCCTTTACCCAGCCCCTTCACTCAAACCTTGAGAACACCCCCTTCTGCCGCTCAAATGCACCTAACGCGAGCTTTCAAAACCACCGCCTACAAAATCTCTCTTGGGCTGGTTCCACCCCCCAGAACCCAGGGATGGATACGCCCTTTTTGTCAGCTGGCGGTTGCCAACACCGCATCAAATATCATGGTGCCGCTCGCTGGACTGATAGACACAGCATTCTTAGGCCACCTGAGCGAAGTGCGTTTTCTCAATGGGGTAGCGTTGGCCACGGTGATCTTTAACGTGATCTATTGGAGCTTTAACTTTTTTCGGATGGGCACAACAGGGCCCACTGCGCAGGCAGTCGGGAAAAACCATGAAATGGAGGTTTGGCTGATTGGCATACGCAACGCACTGCTGGCGCTAGGGACAGGTATTGGTGTGTGGCTTTTGCAACAGCCGATTGCGACCTTGGGTTTTGCATTGCTACAAGCAAGTCCGGGGGTGAGGGAAGCAGCGATCGCATTTTTCAATGGCCGCATCATCGGTGCACCTGCCGTTCTGGTGAACTTTGTGCTGCTCGGGTGGCTACTTGGGCGTAGCAAAGGCAGGGCAGTGATTGTGCTCGCGATTATTGGCAACAGCAGCAACATCGTGCTCGACTATTGGTTTATCAAGCAGCTAGGCTGGGGCAGCTACGGCGCAGGGCTAGCGACTGCAATCAGCCAATACCTCATGCTAGTCGCAGGGTTAGTCGTCATTTTTGTGGGTTCAATTCCCTGGCACCTGTGGCCTCAGGTTCAAGCCCAGCTTTGGCAGCCAGCGGCGCTACGCAGCCTGTTCGGGCTCAATCGAAATATTCTCATTCGCACCTTTGCGCTCGTGATTTCTATCTCGCTATTCACAAATCTCAGCTCTGGCCTGGGCGAAACCGTACTGGGTGTGAATACGCTGCTCATGCAGATATTTTTGATGGCGTCTTATTTTATCGATGGTATTGCACTAGCAGTCGAGAGCTATGCTGGGCGGTTTTATGGGCAGCGATCGACGGCTGATTTGCACTGGCTGTTGCTGCTAGGGATAGTAGGGAGTATGGGGTTAGGGTTGGCGATCGCACTCACGCTTCTCATTTGGCCCGTACCTTTTTTCAGGTTGCTCACCAGTCATACCAGCTTGCTCACATCGATTCCTACCTACGTGGCTTGGCTGATTCCTGTACTGGGGCTAGGTGCGATCGCCTTCACGCTAGACGGCTACTTTCTCGGCCTCACTGCCGGACATATTTTGAGAAACAGCACTTTAACAGCGGCGATATTCGGATTTCTACCCGTGGCTCTTCTGGCCAGTTCACTACAGCAACCGCATTTGCTGTGGTTAGCACTGGTCGGTCTTATGGCAATCCGGGTCACCACACTGATACAACAAGTACCCCAAACTCTAACGACCACAAACACTTAAGAGCAGCTTATATCATGTGTGATTCCAACAAAAAGCGACAGTCCGCCGCAACAAACCATCGCTTTTCATTTGTTATTCGTCAGCACTTGCCTTTCCTAGCTGAGCACACCGATAAGTCTCAGTCGCTAGGGCCAATGCTTACTTGCGGATGTCTTTCGCCATGTTGCGGAACATATCCATATCATTTGAAGAGGGTGCACGCTTAGGACGCTCAGCTTTGGGCACGCTCTCACTAGGTGTAGATTCGGTTTTAGCCGGTTCAGACTTTTTATCACCCAAGAAATCCGTATTGCCAAATGTAGTTGGCGCAGACACAGGTGCACTGCTGACATTGCCATCCAAGTCAGTCATCTTAGTCGCAGAGATGGAGCGAACGCTTTCCATATGCTCTTTACCCTTCTGCTTAGCAAAAGTACGCTTTACAACTTTGGTAGAGCGCATGTAGTCGATATTGCCAAAGCTTTTGGCATCGTCGTCGCTGAGGTAGTAAGCCTGCTTGGGAGCGGTGTCATCCTTCGGTGCACTCTTACCAAACACGAATTCTAGAATTCCCATTGTTCTCCTAACTAGTTATCTGAAAGCTATGTGTACTTATACTAACTTTTATCTCCTTCCTTAGAAAGGGGAAATTAGTTAAAGTCGCGTAAAATTCTCCAAAAACGCTGTTAGAGCTTTGAGCGTAGGCTACAGCTTACGCTGATACTCTTCTAATAAATCGATCAAATTGACCTGGCACTGCATAGGCAACAGTTCGACCAAAGGAACAGTGCGTCTGCCGCCGCCCAGCTTAATCGGGATATCTTGTAGCACTTTAATAACAGCATCTTCAGAGATGTTGTCGTCACTCACCATGGGTAAAAGCTTCTCTGCCAATGGCGTATGCAGCTTTGCAACACCCAAGTACAGATGCCATTTGGCAATGTCTATATAAATGTTCTCACCAATTTCAGCGGCGAGCGCTTCTAGCATTTCGGTTGAATTTGCAGCCATGGTGCTCCCTTATAAACGTACTTATTGCTTTTACAGGTAAAAACTTATAGAAGACAGGCCTTATTTGATTGGCTATTGACCTGTGTCAGCTTCTTTTGGGGAGTAGTCTGCAATTGCAAATACATATAGCCCATGAGCAAATAAAATTGCCAGCATTGTAAAGGTGACAATCTTAGCCTGAGGCAAAGAGCCTGGGTTTACGGTATTGAAAAACCAAATGCCTGAGTTGACGGCGGCAAAGCCAGCTACGTGCAGCGCAAAGTTGATGCGATCCTCCAATCTTTTTAGCGGTGGATCATTAGCAGGATCAGGTTCGCGGGGCCAACGAGGAGGCATGAGATTCAAAAAATGAAGATTGTTTTCATTGTAGTGAATATTGTCACTCCGTAGGACGCCCATCTTGGCTGTCACCCTCGTTCCTCCTGTTCCTTTTTCCAGTGCCCTGATTTCCCACCCATCTTTTCAACCAGCTGAATATCACCAATGCACATAGATTTTTCGAGCGCCTTAGCCATGTCATATAGCGTCAGTGCCGCCACCGAAACCGCCGTCAAAGCCTCCATTTCTACACCCGTTTCAGATTTCGTTTTTACCGTGGCCTGAATCCGATAGCCCGGCAGCACACTATCTGGCTCCATAGAAACCTCAATTTTTTTTAGCGGTAGCGGATGGCATAGGGGAATGAGGTTCGCCGTTTGCTTGGCAGCCATAATGCCAGCGAGCCGCGCGGTACCAATGACGTCACCTTTTGGAGCGTTGCCAGATTCAATGGCATCCAGCGTTTCTGCCTGCATGGTAACCGTGCCTACTGCGATCGCCTGCCGTACTGTCGTATCTTTGGCAGATACATCGACCATCTGCGCCTGGCCACGAGCATCGAGGTGAGTTAACTGTGGCGAGGTGACGTCATTATCCATAGGGCATTACAGGTATAAGAAAGGGTTGCATGTCGCGTTGAGAGGGAAAGCAGAGGCGAAAAAATTAAGGTGCTTTTTTGTCGTCTGCATGCACAACCGTTGTGTTAATATTAAAGCCCCCGGAAGGAAATCGGAGGAACGCGCGGGCCTGTAGCTCAGTGGACTAGAGCACGTGGCTACGGACTACGGTGTCGGGAGTTCGAATCTCTCCAGGCTCGCTTTCAAAAATAGGGTGTCAGACTTCTTTTGAGGACTGACACCCTATTTTTTGGTTTTTACAGACTTTTTCACACTCTATTTCACCGCATATACATCTCGCCCACCGTTCAGCGCAAAGCGAACTGAGTGAGGAACATCCTTGCTGGAGGTCGTGATGAAAATCAGCAGCCCGCTAAGCGTCATACAGCCTGCGATGGCAAATACAAGCGCATAGCTGCTGACATCTGCAATGCGACCCATGATGGGTCCAGCCAGCGCAATCCCTAGGTCAAACCCTGTAAGACATAGTCCAAAGGTAATGCCGCGTTCACCCGGACGAGAGCGATCTGCCATCAGCGCAGCAATAATAGGAATGAGTGTGCCACCGCCCGCGCCTTGGAAAGCACCAGCAAGTAGCAGCATCGGTGCACTAGTAGAGATACTCAAAGTCAGCATAGCCAGCGTGTAGAAGATGAGCCCCATACTGATAAACCGGCCTCGGCCTAGCTGGTCGCTGGCTCTACCTGCGAGAGCACGGATAGAGAAAGATGCGATCGCACTCACCGTATAAATCAGCCCAATATTCACATCAATCCCCAGCTCACGCACATGCAAAGGGATAAACGCCACCATCGTGCCAAAGGCCGTCCCTACCATAAATAAGATCAAAGCAGGAATCCGAATCGGCGCGGTAAACAGCAGACTCCAAAACACAGGCTTTTTCTGCGATTGATTCGCGCCACTAGCATCAGACACCTGATCGAATGCAGAGCGCACTGGCTCTTTGGCAATCAAAACGCATATCGTACCGATGACACCTAGCAAGGTCATCGTCAAAAACGCAAAGGTAAAGCTTCCTTCGAGGTAGCCACCCAGCGCAGGCCCGAGTGCCATTCCGACTGGGCTGGCTAGGCTCATATAGCCAATTAGTTCTCCCCGCTGGTGTGGTGGTGCCATGTCTGCAATTGATGCGGTGTAGGCAGTGGCGAAGGCTGCAATGCTGATGCCATGAAACGCACGAGTAGCGGCCAGCAGTAGAATAGACGACTTGATTTGAGTAGTCTGCGATAAATCAATAGAGAAGTCGGGGTAAAGACTAATAGCAAGCTTTGGCAGGTTGATGAGAACATTTGGGGCGAGGCTGACGGAAAGGTAGAGCAGGGGCGCGATCGCAATCACCACAATGCCAATCAGCAGCGCCGGTTTTCGGCCTTTATTATCGATAAACTGAGACATCCGAGGCCGCAAGCCCAGCAAGCCAATCGCAAAAGCTGCCATGACCCAGCCAATTTCCTGATTGCTTGCGCCAAAGCTTTCTATGTATAGCGACAGATTCGGCAGCATGCCTGCTAAGCCAGCCCAAAAGCACAAAGACGCACAGAAGAAGATAATAAGGTTGCGTCTGAGGGCAGGTTCAAGGTCTCTAAAAACTTTCAAGCAAACTCCTGTGCCGAGGCTAACCTCAGAATGTTAACAACTGTAAAGCTGTTTATGTTGGTCCATCGGTAGTATTTCTGACAGCAACTTACTTTTTGCAAATGAAAAGAACCGCTATTTTTGACAGTACGGGCAATTATCGCTACCAGCTAGGTCGGCAATGGCGAGCAAAAGGAACAGAAGTCGCCTTTGTCATGCTCAATCCCAGCCGCGCAGACGATAGTCACGACGATCCTACGCTGAGGGCCTGCATTCAGTTTGCACAGCGTTGGCAGTACGCTTCTCTATCCGTTGTGAATTTGTTTGGCTACAGAACGCCACACCCTAGCGAGCTAAAAAAGGCAAAAGACCCCGTAGGCTCTGACAACGACCACTATGTTTTAGAGACGGTGATTGCGGCAGATAAGGTGGTGTTGGCCTGGGGGAATGAGGGTGGATTGCTGGGACGCGATCGCGCCATCCTCACGCAGCTAGTGCCCTATCAGGAAAAGCTCTACTACCTACATCTCAACCGTTCTGGTCAACCGCGTCATCCGCTCTACATCAAGCGAGATGTACCGCTGACTTCTTTCTGTCCCTAGCTCAAAGGAATCCACTGATTTGTCGACTTGCTCGCCCCACTTTGGCCTGTCTGGCCCACAACTTCAGCGAGCACCCAGTTCTTCAGCAAAGTGTCGACTTCTGCTGGTGCGTCGTCATGAGGACAGTGTCCGGCATTGATGTGATGCTCTTCAAGCTGAGTGTAGTGCTTTTGAAAAAGCTCGCCTCGGGCATAGGTGTCCATCCAAGGGTCAGCGTCACCCCAAATTAGGAGTAATGGACAGGTCATCTGAGTGAGCAGTTTATCGACATATTCGCCGCGCTCCGCTTTGAATAGGGCTGCAAAGGCAGCAGGTGCCTGTGGATCAGTTGCAGGACGATACACATCTTCCACGAGCTGTTCGGTGACTTCTGCTTTGTTGACGTACACCTGCTCTAGCGTTTTGCGAATGTAGGATTTTTTTCGCACAAACTGGAAAATAACCCAGCTTGGAAAAGGAGACAAAATGACGGTTTTAACCAGTTCACCCATTGCTTTTTTGAACGGGCTTGGTTCGCTCTCGGGCTGCTGCTCGCTAAAAGAGCCCACGCCATTAAGCATACAAACACCAACAACGTCCTCATTGCAGGTTGCGCCTGTGTACAAGCTGCTGTAGCCGCCGATAGAATTGCCTGCAACGACAGCTGGCCGCCCGATAATTTCTTTGATGAAGGTGTCGATTTGGTCGCGCCAGAGCTGAGGACTGTACCCACTGCTGGGCTTTGAAGAACGACCGAATCCAATAAGGTCCAAAGCATACACTTCAAAATCAGCCTGTAGTTCAGCCATATTTTTACGCCAATGGTCGGTTGAAGCCCCAAATCCGTGAATTAAGAGTAGCGGTGGCCTTTCTGGATATTGACTGAGCGCATCTTCGCCCATGTGCGTGTAGTGGATGCGATAGCTTGCCCAGGGCCAGTAGGCGCCTTTGTATGCAGGCGGAATGACCGGGGCAGGCATACTGCTAGTTGGACTATTAGTAGGGCGAGGGTCAGAAGCGGTGGCGACCATAGAGAAAAGTGTGAAGAAAAGTAAAGACCTATGCTTTAGTCTATCGTGGTGAACAGCTAACAGCATCTTGCCAAGATGTTTGGGTGCAAGATGTTTGGGTGCAAGATGAATAGCGTTTGATTATTTGGTGTGTGGGAGTGGGTAATGACGTTATCGCGAATGAATCAACGGAAACGACGCTCTAGGTCAAATTCTAGGGCGACTTGGTTTGAGCGGCTGATGGCGACAATTGCCCTCATAAACCTCACCTTTGTGCTCTTCGATCTTAGCTACATCCGCTTTCGCGATCTCTATCTCCGATTCATTCCAACACCGACCGTTTGGTATGGCGAAACATTC
The DNA here is from genome assembly GCA_050042985.1 of Phormidesmis sp. Taxonomy (GTDB): domain Bacteria; phylum Cyanobacteriota; class Cyanobacteriia; order Phormidesmidales; family Phormidesmidaceae; genus Phormidesmis. Next base: position 34,578 of record JBHJIY010000092.1, read on the forward strand.
AAAGGCATTGAGCCAGAACGAACGACTGTAGCTTATTTGGCTTTGGTAGACGGGTTGAAAAGTCAGTTTGATGGGACTTCGGACGAACTGACTCAAGAGCGAATTTTGGCGCAGTTGGCAGAGCAGAGTGCCACCATTGTCAATGAAGATCCATTTGCGATCGCGGGCAAATCTGGCACGTTGGAACGAATCAAAAACTTGATGCGCGATCGCATGCAAGAAGAATCCTCCAAAGCCGCATTCAACGAATTTTGGAACAAAGACGATTTCCAAGGAGGCACCGCCGAGGAAAAGCTGATCTTTTTCGACGGTGAGATCCGGCCACTCATGGAAACCAACTACTACCGAGGCATTAGCGAAAGCGGCAGCCCAATCGACTTATTTTGGCGAATAGATATCTGGTTTATGGCGCTGTTCGCCGCTGAGTTTTTGGCCCGCACCTACGTCCTCAGCCGTCGTCATGCGGGTACTAGCTGGATCGATGCCATGCTGTGGCGCATTTACGACATCCCTCTATTCATCGGAATATGGCGCTGGCTACGCGTGGTGCCCGTTACGCTCAGATTGCATCAGGCTCACTGGCTAAACTTGGAACCCGCTCGAAATCGGCTCAGCCGAGCGCTGGTTAGCCAATTTGCGATAGAACTCACCGAAATTGTGCTGCTACGCGTGATCGATCAGGTACAAAAGCTCGTCAGAGACGGTGACGTGAGCCGCCTCATTGCCACCGCAACCGATCGCAGTAAGTATGTCGATATCAACGGTGTCGACGAAGTGCAAACCCTTGCCAAACGACTTGCCGATGTCGTGGTGTACCAGGTACTTCCAAAGATAAAACCCGAGCTAGACGCTCTCTTACAGCACAGCGTAGTAGGCGCATTGCAGCAGGCACCAGCCTATCAAGGACTGCAAATCATGCCTGGCTTCAACAACCTCTCAGCCCAAATTTCTCAGCAAGTCGTTGCCGAACTCTCAAAAACGCTCACGCAAGCGTTGCAAAACGCCTTTGCCGATGAACAGGGCGCAGCGCTTACCAGCCAGCTGATCACCGGCTTCACCGATAGCTTGGGACAGGAAATGCAGCGGGCCGACACCCTTGATGAAGTACGCGGGCTAGTGGACGATTTACTAGAAGAAATTAAATTGAACTATGTAGAGAGAGTCGCCACCGAGAACATAGAGCAGCTGCAGGCGTCGCGCTATCGGCTATATGGCACAACGAGTCGATCTCGGTAGCGCTATTCGGTAACGGTCACTCGATATCTACAAAACGTTGCACCAGAAAAAGTTGATCGCAGGAGCCCATGCGCTAGACTGTCTTAGAACAGCGCAAAGACAGCTGTTCCAGGTAGCGTTATTTCAAGCCTTGCCTGACCTAAATTCCTATGGCCTATCTGGGCCGCAGCGAAAAGTGGGAGCTCTTGTAGAGCCCGCTTTTTTTATTGGCCAATAACTGCTTATGACACATCCTTTAGTTCCCCAGGTGATTGAGCTTGCTTCTCCGATTGCTAGCCGCCTTGGCTTAGAGATTGTAGAAGCCGTTTTTCAAACCAATCAAAGCCCACCCGTATTGCGCATAGACGTGCGCAACCTACAGCAAGAAGACACCGGACTCGACGACTGTGCAAATCTCAGCAGTGAGCTGACAGAAGCTTTGGACGAGTCTGCGCTAATTTCCGACGCCTACGTTTTGGAAGTGTCTAGCCCAGGGGTGTCGGATGTATTGACGCGCGATCGCGATTTTGTCGTTTTCAAGGGGTTTCCCGTCGAAGTACAGCTCAGCGAACCCCACAAGAAAAAGCAGATTTGGAAAGGCAGCTTAGTTGGCCGCGATGAAGAAAAAGTATCGCTCAATCTAAAAGGCAGACCCGTCAAGCTGCCCCGCGCCCTAGTTGAGTCTGTGCAGCTGAGTACTGAGGAGAGTTAGTCTCCAGCTATTTATTTTTGTTTCACATAAGAGAGGTCATAACCCACATGTCAATGGTAGAGTTGCCCGGTTTGCAAGACATGATTCAAGGCATTAGCCAACAGCGAAACCTGCCCGAGACAGCGGTAGAAATGGCCCTGCAAGAAGCGCTGCTAAAAGGCTACGAGCGCTATCGTCGCACCCAGGAAATGAACGCCCAGTTCGACGAAGAATATTTTGATAATTTCAACGTACAGCTGGACGTAGACGAAGAAGGCTTCCGCGTACTCGCAGAGAAAACCATCGTCGAAGTCGTTGAAAACTCCGACCATCAAATTGGCCTCGCCGCCGTGCAGGAAGTAGCCCCCGAAGCACTTGCAGGTGACCAGGTAGTGCTCGACGTCACCCCCGAAAAGAAAGAAGACTTTGGCCGTATGGCCGCCATTCAAACCAAGCAGGTATTGGCACAAAAGCTACGCGATCAGCAGCGCCGCCTAATTCAAGAAGAATTCCAAGATCTAGAAGGGTCCATTCTGAACGCCAGAGTGCTGCGATTTGAGCGGCAGTCAGTGATTATGGCCGTTAGCAGCGGATTAGGGCAGCCCGATACCGAAGCCGAATTGCTCAAGCGCGACCAGCTGCCAAACGACAACTACCGTGCCAACGCAACTTTCCGTGTAGCGCTCAAGCGCGTTTCAGAAGGTTCACACCGGGGACCGCAGCTTTTGGTCTCCCGTTCAGATGCGAGCCTCGTTGTAGAGCTATTTTCCAACGAAGTCCCCGAGATAGAAGACGAAGTGGTGCGCATCGTTGCCGTTGCCCGTGAGGCCAATCCGCCTTCACGCTCCGTAGGCCCCCGTACCAAAATCGCAGTCGACACGTTAGAAAGTGACGTTGATCCAGTTGGAGCCTGCATTGGTGCGCGCGGCTCTCGCATTCAAGTCGTTGTCAACGAACTACGCGGCGAGAAAATTGACGTCATCCGCTGGTCACCCGATCCCTCTACTTATATTTCCAACGCGCTAAGCCCAGCACGGGTAGATGAAGTACGCCTAATGGACTCGGAAGGTCGTCAAGCTCACGTGCTCGTCCCCGAAGATCAGCTCAGCTTAGCCATTGGTAAAGAAGGTCAAAATGTACGCCTAGCCGCTCGGCTTACTGGCTGGAAAATAGATATCAAAGACTCTGCTAAATATGACTACGATGCTGAGAATGCCAAAATGGAAGAAATCGCTGAGAAGCGAAGGCTAGCAGCAGAAGAGGCAGCGAGGCTAGCAGCGGAAGAAGCCGCCGAGATCGCAGAAGCCGAAGAGTGGCGAGCTAAAGCAAGAGCCGTTGCAGAAGCTAAGCAGTTAGCCAAAGAAGCGGATGAGCTAGGAATCACAGTTGAAGAATTGACGGCCCAAAGGGAAGCCGAAAGAGCGGCGGCTGAAGCAGCGGCGGCAGCGGAAGAAGCTGCGAGACTCGCCGCAGAGCTAGCTGCACTGCCCGAATACGAAGAACCTACTGATGAGCAGTTGGCTGCTGAAATGCAGCCCAACTACATTGAGGAAAGTGATGAGGTTACGGATGGAGCAGTAGCGGCAAACGTAGAAGAATCGGTTGCGGACACTGCCGAGACTGAAGTAACCGAGACAGCCGCTGAAGCAACAGCGGCGGCTGAAGAAGAGTAGCAATGGAGCCCACAGCCTGAGAAAGGCGAGCGCGCAAAAGATATGGCAGAGAAAAACTATCGCCTGTGTATTAGCTGCCGTAAAACGGCTAACCGGAATCAGCTGTGGCGAGTTGTGCGGACATTTCCGCACCGCCAAGTGCAGCTAGATGAGGGCATGGGCCGCTCTGCCTATCTTTGCCAAACGGCTGAGTGCTTGAAAATGGCGCAGAAAAAAGATCGGCTGAGTAAGGCGCTAAGAACTAGAGTATCTACCGACATTTACCAAACGCTGGCAAAGCGGCTTGAAAAAAACACGTCCTAAAGCGCACACATCGTCTATTGTTTTGATTAGAATGTGTTCTCACTCGTTTACAGTGAGAATGCAAGCACACACCAAAAGAATGCTTCAGCAGCGGATACTTTTGATGGCGACCTCTATAGGTATGCTAGAGAAAGGCTAGCTGCGCAGTCTAGAAATTATCCACCGCTTTACCCTATGCTTAAAGGTCAAGCGTGTTGATTCGATAAGGGCAATAGGTCTTATGTAAAACACATTCGTTAGTCAGGTTTGAAGAGGATAAGGATGAACACAGGCAAAGTAAGAATTTACGAGCTATCGAAGGAGTTAGATCTGGAAAATAAGGATATTTTGGCCATCTGTAAAGACTTAGATATTGCGGTTAAGAGCCACAGCAGCACCATTACAGAAGAAGAGTCGGCCAAAATAAAAAGCGTCGCAACTGCTGAGGGGTATAAACCCGTCAGCAAAGCCGCCCGTCCTAAGTCCAGTTCTGCTTCGAAGAGTAGCTCGGCTGGAGCTAAGCCTCCAAAGCCCAATCGTCCTCGTCAGCAGCAAATTTTAGAAATTCGCCGCTACCCCAAGCCTGCTAACGCGCCTGCTGCCCGCTCTGAACAATCTTCTACAGCGGCAAAGCCTGCCGCACCCAAGGCAGCCTCCGCGCCCACTGCTGTCAAAAAGCCTACGGCTCCTTCGCTGTCGGCACCGCCCCCCAGACCTGGCAAACAAACATCGAGTAGCAGCCCTTCCTCTAATAAAAATGCGGGAAGTGCTACGGTAAGCGCGCCGTCTCCCCGACCTACCGCGCCGGTATCCCCACCTCGTGAACCCTCCAAATCTACGGCCTCCACACCTGAGCGAATCGTCACGACTTCTGGTGCAACCAGGCCTGACCAACTCAAGCCCAAGTTAGTGTCGCCACCTTCTCGGCCCGCCAGCCGACCACCAGCGGCGGCTCCCAGCGGGGGAGCGAGTGGCAGCAGTCGCGCTGAAAGCGAGCAACCTGTTAGCCGAGTTGCCCGGCCTGTACTCAAGCGCGATCGAAACAATGCCAGCAGTAGCGATCGCCCCAGCCCCAGTCGTCCATCTCAGGACGGCGGCGGAACGACCGTTGCACCACCGGCTCCTAAGAAGCCAGTCGTAGAACTTCGTCGTCCGGTTTCTCGTAAAACTGCTGTAGACAGTACCTCTACAGATACGGACACAGATGATAACGATGATGATCAGTCGTTTGTAGATCCTACGTTGGAGCTGCGTCGACCTACGCCACCGCGTCCACCAAAGCGTCGGGAGCGTACAGCAGGCGAGGAAGACGACGAGCAAGAAATGCGGCCTAAGAAGGCCACCAAGACCAAACGTCAGCGCGTTATTGTCGACGATGACGATGATTTTGATGATCTCGAGTCTTCGAGCAGCGAAGTAACCCCAGCGCAGATCAGCATGTCGCTGATGAGACCGCCTAAGCCTAAGGGTCAGCGCCAGTCGAAGCCTGCGCCCACAACCAAAAAAGCAAAGCAGCGGACACCCTCTCGGCGTGAGCGTCGCGAGCGCAAGCAGGAGGTCGCGCCTGAGAAGCCAGAAATGATCGTGCTCACAGGTGGGATCAGCGTTCATGACTTAGCTGATCAACTCGCCGTTCCACAAACAGACATCATTAAGCTGCTGTTCTTTAAGGGAATTGCGACCAACGTCAACCAAACGTTGGACATGCCGACCGCTGAAATGGTAGCTACTGAGTTTGGCGTGGAGGCTGTAACAGCTGAAGAAGCCCCTGAGGCTCGCAAAGTCACTGAGATGATCGAAGAAGGCGACATGGATAGCCTGATCGATCGTCCGCCAGTGGTGACAATCATGGGTCACGTTGACCACGGTAAAACCAGTCTGCTCGACTACATTCGTCAGGCTAAGGTAACTGAAGGTGAAGCGGGCGGTATCACGCAGCATATTGGTGCGTATCACGTTGACCTTAAGTCGAATCCGAATAGCGATCGCAAGTCCGGCCAAATTGTCTTCCTAGACACACCAGGCCACGAAGCGTTTACCGCAATGCGTGCTAGAGGTACCCGCGTCACCGACATTGCCATTCTGGTCGTCGCGGCTGACGACGGCGTCCGCCCGCAGACGATTGAGGCTATTAGTCACGCGAAGGCCGCAGGCGTACCCATCGTGGTTGCGATTAACAAAATCGATAAGGAAGCGGCGAATCCTGACCGGGTAAAGCAAGAGCTGATGGAGTACGAACTCGTGCCTGAGGAGTACGGCGGTGACACCATTATGGTGCCAGTCAGTGCCATTACAGGTGAGAACGTAGATACCATCCTAGAGATGCTGCTACTCGTAGCCGAAGTCGAAGACTTGCAGGCAAACCCAGAGCGCTTAGCAAGAGGCACCGTAATCGAAGCGCACCTTGATAAGGCCAGAGGTCCTGTAGCGACTCTACTGGTACAGAACGGTACGCTCAAGATTGGTGATGCCTTTGCGGCGGGTCCAGTGTTTGGTCGGGTAAAGGCCATGGTCGATGACCGAGGCCACCAATCATCCGACGCGCAACCATCCTTTGCGGTGGAAGTGCTAGGCCTAAACGATGTACCGCCAGCCGGTGAAGAGTTCGAGGTCTACGCTGAAGAGCGTGATGCTCGTGCAGCCGCTGACGAAAAAGCAATTGAGCAGCGTCAGTCGAGACTGGCACAGACGATGGCTTCTCGCCGAGTCACGTTGAACTCTTTGTCCGAGCAGGCCAAAGAAGGCGAACTCAAAGAGCTAAATTTGATTTTGAAGGCAGATGTCCAGGGTTCTCTAGAAGCGATTCTAGGTTCCTTGCAGCAGTTGCCTCAAGGAGAAGTGCAAATTCGCGTGCTGATGGCTGCACCCGGTGAAGTTAGTGAAACAGATGTTGACTTAGCCGCAGCCAGTGGCGCAGTCATTATTGGCTTCAGTACCACTGTTTCCAACGCGGCGAGGCTAGAAGCGGACAATCTGGGCGTCGACATTCAGGACTACGACATCATCTACAAGCTGTTAGAAGATATCGAAGGCGCGATGGAAGGCTTACTAGAGCCTGAACTCGTAGAAGAGCCACTAGGCCAGGTCGAAGTTCGTGCGGTGTTCCCTGTTCGCAAAGGTACAGTCGCAGGTTGCTATGTGCTTTCTGGTAAGGTGACACGCAACTGTAAGGTCCGTGTCAAACGTGGCGATCAAACTGTGTATGAAGGTAATCTGGATTCGCTCAAGCGGATGAAAGATGACGTTAAAGAAGTCAATTCTGGCTTTGAGTGTGGTATCGCCGTTGGCGGCTTCAATGACTGGAAGGAAGGCGACTTGATTGATGCCTTCAAAATGATCTCGCAGCGCCGTACGTTGGCGAGGACGTAGAGTCTTCGCTTCTGTTCATGATTAAGTTGCAGCAGAATCGCTATTTGTGGGTGCATTTTACCGGGCTGGCATTTGTGCCGCTGCTGCTGGATATTTGCTTGGCAGGGCTTGCTTCGGCAGGGCCTGCTTTGCCTTTTGGAGGGCAGTTTTGGGCGATCGCACTTCTCACCATCACGCCAGCCCTCACCATGCAATGGCTCAAACCCTTCTACATTTTCAGTCTGCCACCAGTTGCGCTAAAGCCTGCTGTACTCAGTGAAGAGCAACGGCGGTGCTTGCAGATATTTAAGTCTTGGCAGATTAAGGGATTAGCGATCGCAGTTGCCATCTTTTCACTATGGTTACTCGCTCAGCTATATGCGATACTGCCGCAAGTGAGTCCATTGCTGAGTCCACGAAGTGGGTTAGTGAGTGCAGCGATCGCATTTTTCCTGGCCTCCACTTTTATGCAAATTTCAGTGAGTGCGGCGAGGGCGCTGTTGATTAGTCCAACAGCGCTGAAGCGGGTGGCAGCTGTGGAAGGGAGTGAAATCGCCTCAGACTTCTTAATCACAGGGATAAAAGTCAGCAAACTCTTACCTGATATGTCTAATTCTAGTGACCTAGACCCTGGCCCGCCAACTGAAAATAAACAACAGCCAGCCCCAGAGAATGCTGCATTGACTCAGACAGTCATTCCGACAGAACCATCAAATGATGATGCACAACCGCTTACCAAGGAGCCAACAGTGGTACCGGCGGCATCGTCGGTGAAAGACATTAGTAAAACAGATATTGTGATTCCAGAAAAGCTGCCTCTTGATAAAACAGAGGAGCCGTCAGCGTAGTTTTGTCTCTAGCAAGGATGCTTTATAAAATTTAGAACTTTCAAAGAAATCACGTCTGAGATGTGGTGTTGATCGTATTTTCAGCTTTTTGCTTGAGCTAACAGTTTCTTCTCAAATCCGCTGTTTCTATCCCTGTTTGAGCGGCAAGCAAATTACAAATTCTGCCCCTTCCACTGAGTCTACATTCAAGCTAAGTGTACCTGCGTGCTTATCCATAATAATTTTTTTGGAGATAGGTAAACCAAGACCAGTACCCTTACCGACAGCTTTAGTGGTGAAAAAGTGATCGAAAACCTTTGGAGCAATCTCCTCTTTTAGACCAATACCATTGTCTCGAATTCGAATTTCTACACAGTCCTGTTCCACCGTCTGCGTGCTTATCCAAATTCTATACGGCTGAGCTTTTGTGGCTGTCTCATTGGCCAGCTTTTTTGCCTCAATGTCTAATTCAATCGCATCGAGCGCATTCGCTAAGAGATTCATAAATACCTGATTGAGTTGGGCTGGGTAGCATTCTACGAGGGGCAACTCCTGATATTCTTTAATGATTTCTACGGTGTACTGACCGCCACATTCTTTTATGCGGCTGCCCAAAATTAGTAGCGTGCTGTCAATTCCTTCGCGAATATCAACCGCCTTGGTACCTTCTTCGTCTAAGCGAGAGAAATTACGAAGGGATAAAACAATATTGCGAATTCGCTCAGTGCCCATTCGCATTGAGGTCAGCATTTTTGGCTAATCTTCGAGGATGAAATCGAAGGCTACCGCCTCATTTTTGTCGTTGAACACCTTGACATCTGCTACTGCTGGAGAGACATGTTCTTGATAAGTCTCAATGAGGCTCATCAACCCTGTGACATATTCACCAATGTGTTTGATATTGCCATGGATAAAGTTGACTGGGTTATTAATTTCATGGGCGACGCCTGCAACGAGTTGCCCGAGACTAGCCATTTTTTCATTCTGAATCTGCTG
>JBHJIY010000093.1:0-17314 GCA_050042985.1 Phormidesmis sp.
GATGCCCTCGCTCAGGGGCGAACGACCTATCTCAACATTCGTAAGTCAGTTCACTTTTTGCTCTCAACTAATCTAAGCGAAATCATCGTGACCGCCATAATGACAGCAGTGGCCATTGGCAGCCCGCTCACTGTCATGCAGCTGCTTTGGCTGAATTTGGTGACTGATGTTTTTCCAGGGTTAGCCCTAGCAGTGGAGCCACCAGAAGCCGACGTACTGACGCAGCCTCCTCGCAACCCTCACGCGCCGATTATCAGAGCGGTGGACTTTGGCCGAATTACGTTTGAAGCGGCTGTAATTTCTGTGAGCGCGCTGACGGCTTATGCTTACGGACTGTGGCAGCATGGCGTAGGGCGACGCTCCGGTACTGTTTTGTTTATGGCACTGACCATTGCTCAGGTAATACATGCTTTGAGCTGCCGGTCGGAAACAGAGACTTTTTGGCAGCTGCAAACACGGTTGCCTAATCGGTGGGTGACAGGTGCGATGGCAAAGCCACTCCTGTGGAGTATTGCGCTGAGCCTGAGTCTTCAACTGCTGCCAATTCTTGTTCCTGGCCTAATGACGCTACTCAAACTCACACCACTTGCCCCACTCGACTGGCTGATGGTCGCCATCTGCGCTTTAATGCCGCTACTGATTAACGAAGGCAGTAAATCTCTTTTAGATAAGCACCATTGACTATGAAAGAGAGTTTACACAATATATATTTTGCTTTCTTCTTTGTATTTCCCCTTAAAGGTGCGCTAGAGTCAAACGGCCTGGGCAATGAGCACCACACAAGAACGAGCCTCCACCGGGTAAATATCCTCATCGTAGGGTTCGCTAAAGCCAATCTCACAAACCGCTTCTGACAGTGCTAGTGCCGTATTGACGACTCGATGCCATCGTTCACCGGTTCCCAGTAACGGCAGCTCAAATTCTAGCGTTTCCCAGTAAGCATTGAGCATCACATGAAGATACTCACCAGCCTTAGGATGGCGCAACGAAAAGGCCAAGCTACGAGAAGAGACTTGCCAATCGGGCTGGCCTAGCTTTATTCCGTGCCAGCTGATGTGGGGCTCTAAGCTAGCATAAGCTACCTGTAGGCGAGCTTCCTGACGAAATACCTCCAGGCTTTGGGTAAAATCGACCAGCCGACGCAGAAAGCACCAAAGGTCGAACTGTTGATCGACTTGGCTCCAATCAAACCAGCTCAGCTCATTGTCCTGACAGTAGGTGTTGTTGTTTCCTTGCTGCGTTCGGCGAGTTTCATCTCCCATCAAAATCATCGGTGTTCCTTGAGAGACAAATAGAATCGTCAAGAGATTTTTGATTTGCCTAAGTCGTAACGATTCAACCTCAAGGTTATCTGTTTTGCCTTCTATTCCACAGTTCCAGCTGAAGTTTGCGTCAGCACCATCTCTATTGTTCTCGCTGTTTGCTTCGTTGTGTTTGATATTGTAAGAGACTAAATCGTTCAGCGTAAAGCCGTCATGGCAGGTGATGAAGTTAATACTGCGGTTGATGTCAGTATCTTGCCGTTGGTAAATATCAGGACTGCCCAAAATTCTGGCAGCTAGTGTTTTAACCATGTCAGCATCGCCTTTCACAAATCGACGAATATCGTCTCGAAATGGGCCATTCCACTCAGAAAACCAGTCACCATACTCAACAAATCCACCCACAGCGTAAAGGCCCGCCGCATCCCATGCCTCAGCAATGAGCTTAATGCCTGCCAGCACTGCATCTGATTCTATCGACCAAAGGATACTGGTGCTCTCTGCCTTAATCGAAGCAATCGGCTGACCTTTTATCCCCCTTGCTAGCACAGTGGCCAAGTCAAAACGAAAGCCATCTACGTGCATTTCTGACACCCAATAGCGCAGCGAATCTAGAATGAGCTGACTGCCGATGGGATGGTTGCCTTTAAAGGTATTGCCGCAGCCGCTGTAGTTGCTATAAGCTGCAGGATTATCAAACTCCTCAATATAGTAAGTCGGGTTATCGAATCCACGAAAAGAAAGCGTAGGGCCGTTTTCATTGCCTTCTGCTGTGTGGTTAAACACAACATCTAGAATCACTTCGAGCCCGGCTTTGTGTAGGGCTTTGACCATGTCTCGAAATTCGTTGAGCGGGCCTAGCGGCGTTTTGTCAGAACTGTAAGCCCAGTGGGGTGTAAAAAAGTTAATCGTGTTGTACCCCCAGTAGTTAATCAAATCGGCAGGTGCCGCTTCAGGATCAAAACAGTGTACTGGCAACAACTCTACTGCGGTGATGCCCAAATTTTTAAGGTAGGGGATTTTCTCAATCAGCCCAGCAAAAGTACCCCGTTTTAAGGGGGCAACGGCTGAATTAGGATTGCGGGTGAAGCCACCTACATGCATTTCATAAATAACGCTGCTGGCATAAGGATGACGCAGCGGCTGATCCCCTTCCCAATCATAAATACTCAAATCAACAACAGCGCCTCGTAGCGCTTGCTCACAGTTATCTTTTCCGGCCAGTTGAGCGGCCTGACGATTGTAAAGGTTGTAGCCTACAACAGCTTTAGCATAGGGATCGAGTAAGACTTTGCTAGCATCGAAGCGGAGCCCCTTTTCGGGTTGACAGGGGCCGTAAGCCCGATAGGCGTAAGTCTGGCCTGCTTTTAGTCCTTGTACAAATACATGCCAGTAATGATAGGTTTGGTGCCTCTTAGGAGTGAGTGTAATGGTTTGGCGCGGGCGCGGATCATCAGGTGCGGCAAATAATAACAGTTCTATTTTCTCGGCATGTTGAGAAAATAAAGAGAAATTGACACCGTCTGCATGAACCGTTGCGCCCAGTGGATAGCTCTGCCCCGGCAGTGTTAAAAAATCCATAGTAAAAATATATTAAAGACTTTTCTCAATCGTGTTGACTCTAGCAAAAAAAGATGGTGACTTTATGACGAGCCTTTTCAGCTAGACCTGTCAGTAGATCAGTATATTAATCAGCGGCAAAAAGTGCGATGGCGAAGCCACTCCTGTGGAGTATCGCAGTGATCTTGAGGGCCTTGTGAAGGGCATTCCATAAACCTTGTTATTCTGTTGTTTTTACTTGTATTTACAGAGCAGCTATGCCACAATATAGGTGTAGAAAGTAAGAACTTACAACAATCGAAACATTCTAAACGCTCTGTGGAGAAGTCCGAAAAGAAGTTCTATAAACTGGTCATTTTTGTTTATTTTTTCTATGCCTTCAGTGAGGGTCTCTTCGTTATCACTCCCACTGGACTCCTACTAAACTTCACAGAGAGGAGCTGCATCATGAGGACATCATTTTCTCGTAGTCGTATCAACCCGGTGGTGACTGTTAGCTTCGTACTGCTGCTGGCAGCAACATCAGGCCTAGCAGAAGCCCCTGTAGGAGAGCCTACCTTGCTTCAGCAAAACAACGCTCGACAATTGGTATTGACAAACGAATGTGCAGTGTGTGACTTGGCAGGCGTAACCATGCTCGAAGCTCATCTCATTGGCGCTGACTTGCGTAATGCTGACCTCACTGGGGCCAATCTCACTGGCAGCAACCTAGAAGGTGCTGATCTAACAGGGGCCAACCTGACAGGCGCTAACTTTACCCGTACGTTCCTAACAGATACTTGCCTGGCGAATACCCAGCTTGTCGGTGTGAACTTCACCGAAGCCCATCTCTATAATACTGATGTGCAGGGAGCCAACATGGCAGACCTCAACTTGGCTGGTGCCGAGGTTTTCAACACGCCTATTAGCGTAGGGGGTGAAACACCCTCTGAAAATGAACGCCAGCTTCTGGAGCCGATCATTCCGTTTGAAGACACTCAGCCACCTGTGTTGCATCCGGAATATCTGCTTGATCCCATTTTGTAGAATCGGATCAGTTTATTTCACACCTTTCACAGCAATGAGAAGCCACCTTGAAGCCTTAATCCTTCCAGCCTAAAATCTCTTTTATCTGCGCGGCAATTGTTTCTGGGCTGAATGGTTTTAGAATGATTCCTGAAACACCTAATGCCTTAAGTATCTGTTGCTCAGAGACCCTGGCCTTAGCGGTTAAAAAAATAACAGGAATATTTTGAGTAAGGGCTTCGGCTTGCAACGCTTTGAAGACTTGTGTTCCATCTACTTTTGGCATGCTCACATCTAGCAAAACGGCATCTGGACGTTCAGTCGTAGCGATAGCAATGCCTTTAGTTGCCGAGGAGCAAGTGATAACCTGCCAGTCAGTAGTGGCTTCTAATGAAGCCTTAAGGACTATAATAATAGCCTCTTCATCGTCTATTACTAAAACTTTTCGACTCACGAGGTTCTCCCCAAAACGAGCTTAACTTGAGAGCTGTAAACTACTGCGAAAAAAGCGGCACTGTAAAGAAAAAACAGCTCCCTTCTCCTAGCTTACTTTTGACCCAAATCCTACCGCCGTATTGTTGAACAATATTGTAACAAATCGCTAAGCCCAAGCCGGTTCCTCCCTTTTCTCGTGAATCATCGTAATTAATCTGGGTAAATCGTTCAAATATTTCTGAGAGATTTTCTGAAGGAATCCCTCTGCCTTGATCTTTCACCTTAAAGAGCGCTGCGGCCTCTCCTTTCTCAGGGGATAAAGATGTTTTCTCTACACTGATCAAAATGGTCGCGTTTTCAGGTGAAAATTTGATAGCGTTGTCGAGTAAGTTCGTTAACACTTGCACAAGGCGATCGCTATCAGCCATGAGCTCCAGACCTGGATCGCTGACCTCTATCGTAAGGTTATGCGTGTTCGCGGCGACCTTGAAGGTATGCACTGCCTGGGACGTAATCTGTTGCGAGACTACTTTTTCTCGGTTCAGCTGAGCTTGGCCAGATTCTAGCCGTTCTAATTCCAAAATATCGTTTACAAGCCTAACGAGTCTTTGAGAGTTTTCAGCGGCGACCTGTAATAGCTCTTTTCCCTGATGAGAGTTGCTGGCAACGAGGCCGCTAGTAATCAAGTGCAGTCCACCATGAATCGCCGTGAGCGGCGTGCGCAATTCGTGGCTGACTACAGATACAAATTCTCCTTTCATGCGATCTACAGCCAGTCTATCGGTGATATCTTCACCAATGCTTATCGTACCGATAATGTTGTTGGTGCGATCGCGCAACGCAACATTATTCCAATTAATCACCCGTGTTGAGCCTGAACGCGTCAAAATAGCATTTTGATAGCGTGGAATATTGGCTTTATTGGCATTGGCTTCATCAGCACTGGCTCTATTGACATTGGCTCCATCAGTAATCAAGTTTTGAAAATATTGGTATGTATGCTCATACTCATCGTGAGGCACAAAGTTCTCAAACCAGGATTTCTCCAAAACATCCTCAGCGTTATAGCCCGTCAGCTGAAGAAAAAAAGGATTAGCGTAGTTTACCTTTCCGGCCTGATCTAGGCCAATAACGACCAAATGAACCTTTTCTAGCAGGCTGCGCCAGCGTCCTTCAGCCCGAAGCCGATCTGATGTGCGACGTTCTACGCTACTCTCCAGCTCAATATTAGTTTGTTGCAGTGCCTGCTGAGCATTTTGGAGTTCTTGTAAGGTATTGTTGAGGGCTTTGTTCGTTTTACTCAGCTCGTCATGGCTCTGTTCTAGCGCTTGGTAAGCCACTTCAAGCTGTTCCTGGGTTTTCCGCTGCTCTAATTGTTGGCTCTCTAGCCGATGACTTAAGTTAAGTTGTGATTGCTCTAATTCGCGATTGCGGGCTTTTAGAAGCGTCTGCTTCTCGGCGTGTAACTGCATGACCTCTTGTTGCAATAGCGCCACTATCTGCTGACTATCTGCTGAGTTTAGCGTTTGTAGAATGCTGTCTTGAGTAACTAGACCGACTAGAGTCCCTGTGGACGTACATACGACCAATCGGCGCACGCGGTGCTGGTTCATTTTCTGGTGAGCCAGCCAGAGCGCGTCTTGAACACCGATCAGAAACAATGGTGTACTCATCACCTGCGCTATGCATGTAGTGTGAGCATCTAGCGTCAGTGCCTTGAATTGAACAATGTCACGTTCGGTGATGATGCCAATAGGGAAGTTGCTATCGTCAGTAGCTATCACACAGCTCACGTTCTGGCTGGCCATTAGCTGCGCAGCACGTATTACTGAAGCGGTCTGTGAGATACACATGACCTGAGTCATTATCGCCTCAGAAACAGATTTGAACTTGAGGAGATAGGGTACGATTAGTGACCGCCGCAAGCTTTGCTCGGTGATAATCCCGGCTAGCTGACCATTGGCCCGGATAACGGGTAGATAGCGCACCTGCTGCTGGCGCATGCAGACAAAAATCTCCGTTGCAGACGTTATATTTTGCGCCAACATGGTTGGCACATGAGGGTCTATAACGGTTGCGATCGCTACTTCCGCAAAAGACTGCTCTGAAGCAACCGCTCGAACTAAGTCACGCTCGGTAAAGAGTCCCACCAGGTAAGGTGTTAAGTTCTCAGCCTCTGATGGATTCTTTGGGCGCTGCTCAACAACTATCGCATAGGGAGATCTCGTTTGATGCATCTTAGCGATAGTTTCAGTAACAGAGGCCGTAGGCAAGACTATTAGCGGTGACGTAATGACGACCCGTTCAAATAAAGTTTCCCCTACACCTGTGCAATCATCCAGCATTTCGTGTTCGGCAGTCTCCCTTTTCATCCAAAACCTGTACGGCTAACTCGTTCACTAGCCTAGCGATGAAACATCAGAAACTTGTGAGGGTTATTTCACTGCTGCTAAAACTCTTTGTTGGCTTGGATTTTGGCTATCTGTTTTCGCCCTTTTCAAGGCCTGATCTGCTGCCTGATACAACCTTTGTAAATCGCTTGCCTTTTGAGCATAAACGGCAAGGCCTGCCGTGAAGGTAACCGCCAGGTTGATGTTCTCACTATTGAGGCATGCCTGCTGCCAGCTTCTCAAAAAGTTCTTCAAATATTGGTTGCCCTCACGCTTCTTTACACCATACAGGCCAACTACAAACTCCTCTCCGCCCCATCGACCGATGACATCCTCTTGGCGAAAGGCTGAGCGCAAGCAAGCACCAAACTGACGAAGAATGCGATCACCCGCCGCATGGCCAAACTCACTGTTCACCCGTTTGAAGTTGTCAATATCAATGACAGCCAAGCAAAACGACTGGTTGTAGCGTTTAGCTAGGCCCAGCAGCCTCGTCATTTCCTGCGTAGACTTTCGTCGTTTGTCTACGCCCGTGAGCAAATCGACATCTGCTTTGAGCTTACGATTGCGGGCGCGCTCTAGCCAGCTCATCACACGGGCAATCAGCTCAGCTGCAATAATAGGCTTACGAATGTAGTCATCTGCGCCAATAGAAAAGACTTTCTGAATTGTTTCAGCTTCGGTATGTGCCGACAAGAATAGAATAGGTAGCTCACTCCAGCGAGGCGCGTCACGCAACTGCTGACATAGATCAAATCCGCTGACATAAGGCATTTCTACATCCAATAGCACCATGTCAGGTTCAAATTGTTCCATCGTCGCCCAAAACTGTTGAGGGTTCCTCAATAGTCGCAGATGGAAGCCCCAGTCTTGTAACAGCCCTTCTAACAGCGTAAGAATGCCAGGATCATCATCAACAATCAATAGTTTGGCGACGTTAGAATCCTCTTTACGACGCGCTTTACAGGACGCTTCACAACTCACAGGTAGCGGTTTGGTGCTAGCTGGCGGTGCTTTGCCTGCAAGTTCGGTAGTCGCTAAAATCTGCTGTACCCTGGCAATGGCTACACGTAGTACTTGCAACTGCTCGCTTCTCAGAGTCTCATGGTCTATCAAAATTTGTTCGATCTGTTGGCACTGTGGTGTGGCCTCAACAAAGCCAAAGCTGCCTAATGAGCCAGCCAGGGCATGGGCCTCGTTGGTGATTCTCTTGCGATCACTTGGATGAGGTAAGCCTATCGGCAGATCATTGAGCGCTTTTGATAAAGACTCTACTCGCCGTAAATATTTGGATTTTACGGGTTGCCAAAGCGCTGAGAGATCTAATAGAGACGCGGCGGTACTAGATGCACTGGTCTCTTTATCTTTCTTGGGGCCAGGGACGACAACTGCGATCGCTGGAGACAGTCGATAGCCCAGGCCATAAACGGTATCAATGACTTCGGCAAGCCCAGCAGCCCTCATTTTTTGGCGCAGCCCTTTGATGTGAGTACGAATGGCTCCTGTTGTGGGTGTATCATCAAAAGGCCACACCTTATCGATCAACGCATCCATGCTAAAAATGCGAGCAGGATTGCGCAAAAAGACTTCCAATAGTCCATATTCTTTGGGGGTGACTGAGATAGGGGTACTCTCACCAGTGGGTACGCAGCAGCTAACTTCAGCGCTACTAGGATTTAGCCGCAAATCACCCCATTCTAAAATCGGCGAAGCAATCCCTTCTGAGCGACGGAGCACGGCCCTGATACGTGCCAATAGCTCTTCAAATCCAAAGGGTTTGACTAAGTAGTCATCGGCTCCGGCATCTAGTCCAGCGACCTCGTTTGTGCTGCTATTTTTACCGGTCATCAGGATAATGGGAGTGCGGTCACCCTGTTCTCTCAAGGCTTCACACACCTGTATGCCCGTTTTCTTCGGCAGCACCCAGTCAAGCAAAATCAAATCATAGGAAAAGACCTCCGTCATTTCCTGTGCCGTATGTCCATCGGTGGCCAAGTCAACAGAATAATAATGCATTTCCAGCAGCTGCTGAATGCTCTGAGCAAACGCCTGATCGTCCTCTACCAGTAAAAGCTTCATAGATGTCTGATTAAGTGACCATAGTTCATTATCATCGCCGTCTAGATACAGCAGAGTAGTTATTTCACAATACGAAAAAACAATTAGCGGCTTGTCAAGTGCAGCCACTAGTTGGTGATATTTATAGTCTGTCCAAGAAGTCATGCTTCTCGGACAGACTTTGTTTTTGCAAAGGATTTATTAAAAGGAACATTTAAACGAACGATCTTAAACCCAAACTTTTCGATTCAATCGCGTCATGTAAAGTAGTCAGTATGCGGGCTGCTAAGAAACTGGGATTTTAACTGATTCCTTTTCAGTTTCTTCTGTCTTTGGCAGGGTCAAATTGAGCACACCGTCTTTGTATTCAGCAACGACTTGATCTTTGGCAATGCTAGAAGGCATCGGAATTAAACGCTCAAACTTACCGTAGTGAAACTCGGAGCGGAACCTGCCATTCTCTTCCGTCTTTGTTTCGGACTTGCGTTCGCCTTTGATAGAAACTGAATCGTCCATAACCTGGATGTCGAGTTCATCGGCCTGCATACCAGGGACTTCTATCTTCAGGTGAATCTCTTTCTCGGTCTCGTCAATTTCTGCTGAGGGCATAAAGGCGAGTCCATTGCCATTGTCTGGAAGGTTAGAAGTGAACTGCTCTAGCAGGTTATTCATTTCTTTCCTGAGCGTATCGATTTCACCGAAAGGCTCCCAGGATTCAACTTTACCGAACGGTCGCCAAAGAGTGAGGGGCATAGCACTATCTCCCTTGAAGTTAAAGGTTAGTCAGTGGAGGCGAGTGCTCTGATACATCTGCAAAGACATGTTCTCAGAACGCTCTTTGTATAAGATAGGCAAAAAAGTTGAAGAAACTATGAGGATGGAAAAGTGAGGATGGAAAAGTAGAGAAGAAGGCTACCCTCACAGAGTTCTCAAAGTTTTGATCTATAACTAATTTGTTATCGCTCTAGTAGCCTAAGTCGTATCTGCCGGGTAAGGAGACTTACTATGCTTACTGTTCGAGATATTATGACTCGCTCTGTTGTGGTGGTTCGCAGTTCTGCGACCATTGAAAATGCGATTTGGTTGATGCGAGCCAAACAAGTGCGATCGCTCATTATCGAAAAAGCGTTTGAAGAGGCCCCCTATGGGATCATTACAGAAAAAGACATTGTCTATGGTGTCACGGCCCTAGGCAAGGACCCCAGCATGGTATTTGTCGGTGGCCTAATGCGTCGGCCCTGTATCGAAATGCCCAGCTATATTTCCATTGAAGACGCGGCTCAGAGGCTCTCAGATGCGGGTATTCATCGTGCGCCCGTTGTAGAAAACAATCAGCTTCTAGGCATTCTCTCAGTGACCGATATTTTGATCAAAGGGACTCTAGATACCCCAGCAGAAGATCAGCTGTCGATAAATATTAAAGCCGCTTTGCAGCAGGCTCGTATTATCGACAACGCAGAAGCTCAAATTCAGCAAGAGTGTGACTTGGCATGGCAGGTCTATGAGGCAATGAAGCCAGGTTTAGCTGTTGGCGTTTGATGCTTTAGCAGCGTTTCTTCTTTAACACTCACTCACCCAAAAACTCTCAGAATCCTCAAGTCTTTTTCTTAGGGTTGAAGGGAGAGATTCGAAGAAGGGAGAATTATCATGCGTGCCAATACACTCACCCGTCCAGCCCGTACCCGTCCAGTCCGTTCAGTCGCGGCCGGTTCACCAGCGCACGGCTCGTTTCTCATCATTGGCTGTGGCAACGCGCTACGCGGTGACGATGCGGTAGGCGCTCAGGTGGCTAGAGCCATCGATAAATGGCATCTACCCAATGTAAAAGCAATCGCTGTACACCAGCTAATGCCAGAACTTTCGATTGAAATCGCTCAGGCAGACTACGTTATTTTTGTGGAGGCTTGCAAAGAAGGAAGCCACGCTTGTAACATTCAGTTCGGCCCAATTTCAGCCAGCTTAAACGACAATCAGCCCCCTACTCAATCCTCTCACTCACGGACCCACAGTCACAGTGTTGAGGGGCTACTTACACTCACCCAAAAAGTATACGGCCATACGCCTCAGGCTTGGCTGCTACAAGTGCCGACTGAAAGCTTTGATTTTGGTGAACAGCTTTCTTCTACTGCACTGCGAGGAAGTGACAAGGCCGTTCAGACTGTTGAACGTTTTTTAATCAACTATCAAGTTCCCTATTCGGTAACTTCAGAACCATGCGCGAAGTCGGCTTAATGCACTCCGCAGTTACCCTAGCGCTTACTGAATCAGCGCTTTGAGGCTGGCTCGCCGCT
This sequence comes from Phormidesmis sp., assembly GCA_050042985.1. Classification (GTDB taxonomy): domain Bacteria; phylum Cyanobacteriota; class Cyanobacteriia; order Phormidesmidales; family Phormidesmidaceae; genus Phormidesmis. The sequence continues at coordinate 11,002 of JBHJIY010000093.1, forward strand.
GTAGGGCTGCGTACCTGTTGCGGGATAATTGTCATCATGGGGGGCGAACACTTCCAGTGCTGCATCTGCAAGCATTCCAAAAAATCCGGGGCGCTGCTTGAGTTCATCGAGCGCCTCGTCTACATGCTCAGATGAGAAATCGTATCCGGTTTGCTTTGCAATGTTCACCAGTTCATCTTGATTAGCAGTATCTTTCAATTTCGCTTTCAGCTGGTTATCTTTAGCGGCTTTAGACAAAAAGCTAAATACAGTCTTCTTAGACATGAGAATCACCTCTTCAGTAGGAAAAAGACAAGAACAAGATTCGACCACTTATCTCTCCTTAAGCTAATTTATATCGAAGCAACGGTAACGACATAATCCTCACAAGTTCATCAATTTCTGACGATATAGTCCTGACACAGCTTAAAATAGCTACGAAGCCGAGGTTGATGCCCTGCAGTCAGAACTTGCCCGCCAGGGTGATGAATCGCTACATTCAACAGCTTCTGAAGCCTTTTGGAATGACTATCCAAAAGCTTTCAAAGATAGAGAATATGAAGAGTGGTGTAGCGGCTAAGCTGTTTGTTTTTTGGGTCATATAGAGAGGATGTCAATATGCTTGAGTCAGTTTCTTCTCTAAACGCTCTATGGCAGTCTGCCCCGGTAATAGATAGCGTGTTTCAACCCATTCAGACAGCAGGGATGCCCACAGCGGTTAGCAGTTATTTTGAGCATGCCATTGCACCCAAGACCAAGCTTGCCAGCGCCGTCCGCCTAAAAATGCACGGTGAGCTTAAGCTTAAGGGCTGGCAGTCCTTCCGAGCGGAGCAAGTGATATATGCTCATAAAGGCATGATTTGGCAGGCCACCGTATGGATGAACGGCTTACCTATCCTCGGTTGGGATCGATTGATAGCAAGCAAAGGTGCTATGCAGTGGAAATTGCTAGGGCTGCTGCCAGTGATAAAGGCACAAGGGCCAGATATCACCCGCTCTACCGTTGGGCGAATGCAGGGAGAATATGTGTGGCTACCCTCGGCCTTGCTCAACAGCTCCGTACCGTGGAGAACCTCGGATGATACCCATGCCTGTGCTGCACTCACCTTGTTTGAAGAAACAACTCAGCTAAACCTAACGCTGAATCAATCTGGACAAGTGCAAGCCGCTTACTTTAAGCGATGGGGAGATCCAGGAGAGAGTACTTTTCACTACGAGAATTTTGGTGTTCTCGTAGAAGAAGAGAAGACTTTCTGTGGCTACACTATTCCGACTCGAATTCGGGCGGGCTGGTATTTTAACAGCACCTCTCAAGAGAAAAGTCCAGGTCAACGCTTTATCGAAGAAGGCGAATTTTTTCGAGCCACGATTGATCAGGCAATCTATCGATAGCCGCTCGTTGAACTTAGCATCACAACCATCATGAGGCCAATGCTGAAGGCAAATTGCAAACTGTTAGCTTTTTAGGGACTGCATTTTCAACCACAGTCTCAATGGCCTGAGCCCCTTCGCCAAGTAGATCTTCAACGTAGCCAAACTGTGACGCCTCAGCCTCTTCTTGGCTATCAAAAGGGCCAAAATAATAGAGACAATTAGGGGCCTGAGTTTTAATTTTTATCCACCAAGGGCGCTTTGAAAGTCTTGAAAATGAAAATAACCGTCTTACAAAATTCATAGGTTGGCGTCTTTATGGTTTACAGCTAAGTTTCTGTCAAAGAATTTTTAGTAAGGGTTGTGTACTAAAGGCTTTTGAACGTTGGCTAACCAGTCAAACATAGAACCCACCTGATCAATGGAGACGAGCTGGTGTTTCCACAGGGTGATAGGCAACAGCCTCAAGTCTTCACAATGTTGATTGAGTGCTGAGGCGATGGCGTCAGCACTCAATCCAAGCTCTATTTCTAAAAAGCAAAGGAATCGAGATTCCAGGGGGCGTTTCATATTTGAACCTCTTTAGAGCGTTAACTAATTACAAATCAGCGAAATAACCCATCAGCGCTAGCACTCACGCCTTATTTCTTGACTCGTATGCTGATTTTTATAAAAAGAATTGTGGCGGAGATGTATGAGGAAGTTGTGAGGTCGGTCAACATAGAAGAAAATCAATACGCATAAATAGTCATACTGTAATATTTGTTAACCAATAGCTCTCAATCATGGGCTTTAAGTTGCACTTTTAACTTTCTGGAAACGGAGTCTGGAAACGGAGAGGTTCGCAAAAGGCTAGTCGAACTCGTAACACTCTTCAGATAGCGTCATGAAAATTTTGATTGCTGAAACTGAGCACATAGCCTTACCTCTGCTTCAAAAATCATCGTTGAGCCAACGCTACCAGATAGAACGTTTGGCAGCGCAACCATCGGCAGGGAAGCCTGTAGGAAACTATTCTGAACAAAATTTAAGCGCAGATTCTCAACCCACACTACGTGCTCAATTCTTTGTGGGTGCTAACGTTGACTTAATCGTGATAGATGCCGATTGGACGGCAGCAGATGACCCTAGCGCTAGGTTAGATGGTGTGTGGCTGTGTCAGCAGCTCCGTGCTCAGGGTATTTCAAATCCCATATTGCTACTCGCGCCGCCTAGCGCCAATCAGGGTGTTCTCACACTTGAGGCAGGGGCTAACGATTATTTAACCAAACCATTCGACGCTGCCGCCTTAATCTCGCGGGTCACTTACCTACTACAGCGTAACCAGCTACCGAATAAACAAAATCGAGCTCGTCTACTGGCTGAAATCACCGATGCGATTCACCAAACGCTTGAACTGGAGCAAATCTTACAGACCGCAGTGACTCGGTTGCGAGATTTTCTTCAGGCTGATCGTGTGCTGGTGTTTCGGTTTAATCCCGATTGGCAAGGCACTGTCGATGCCGAATCAGTCGCTCCGGGTTGGGTTGAAACGCTGGGTATGAATATTCAAGACTCCTGCTTCAATGACCAATATATAAAAAACTATAGTCTGGGCCGAATTAGTGTGATTTCGGATATTGATGCACTAGACATGAATCCCTGTTATTTGGAGCTGCTGAGATCTGTGCAGGTACGGGCTAATTTAGTGGTGCCTATCGTCCAAGAAAACCACCTTTGGGGGCTACTGATTGCTCATCAGTGTAGGGATTCTCGGCAGTGGACGCCGCAAAATACTCAGCTATTACAGCAAGTGGCTACCCAGCTAGGCATTGCCATTCAGCAGGCAGAGCTATATCAAACCACTCGCCGCGAATTAATAGAGCGTCGCCGTGTCCAGCAGGCACTGCAAGCCAGTGAAGAGCGGTTTCGCTCATTGAGTGCTTTTGCCCCTGTTGGCATTTATCAGACAGATTTAAATGGGCAATGTATCTACACCAATGCCAAATGGCAAGAGATCGCCGGGCTAACTTTAGAAGAGAGCTTGGGAGATAGCTGGGCACAGGCTATCCATCCTGACGACAGGGAGAAAGTCTTTAAGGCGTGGACTCGGTTTGTTGCTGGAGACGGTGACTTTTCTCTAGAATTTCGTTTTTTCAAGGAACCAGAACAGGAAGAACGCTGGGTATTTGGGCGGGCGATCGCAATACAGTCGCCTACCGGTGAAACCATCGGCTATGTGGGCGTCAATGAAGATATCACAGCGCGTAAGCAAGCCGAACACACTATCCGCGAACAGGCGGCCCTGATTGATATTGCCACCGACGCCATTTTTGTTCGTGACTTAGCAGGTCGAATACTGTTCTGGAGCAAGGGAGCATCCCAGATGTATGGTTGGAGCCAGGAAGAAGCGATAGGCCAAACTGTACAGCGGCTCCTTAAAACACAGGCCAACATTGATCCTGAAGTAACCCTATCTACAGCAATTGAACAAGGCTTTTGGAAAGGAGAGCTAACCCATAAGACTCAATCAGGCAAGACTATTTTAGTGGCTAGTCGCTGGACGCTAGTACGCGATGAGACGGGTCGTCCGCAGTCTTTTTTAGAGGTGAACACTGACATCACTGAAAAAAAGCAGCTAGAAGCACAGTTTTATCAGGCTCAACGGCTCGAAAGCTTAGGACAATTAGCTGGGGGCGTCGCCCACGATCTGGGCAATATTTTAACCCCCATATTAGGCATTGCTCAGTTGCTGCGTATCAGCTTAAAAGATCTCAGTGAGCCGACTCAAGAGCAGATAGAGATTTTGGAAAGGAGTGCTAAAAGAGGCGTAACCATGGTTCAACAAATTCTCACCTTCGCTCAGGGTAGCCCCGATGATGGCAGTACTGTTGATGTTACGACCTTACTGCAAGAAGTGATCGATGTGGCCCGACAGGGCATTCCGAACAACATTGAAATCCGGCAGAATATTTTCACAGAGAATCCGTCAAATTCGCTGAACAAAACGGTGCGTGTCAATGCGACGCATTTGCACCAAGTATTTATGAACCTGTGCATCAATGCTCGCGATGCCATGCCCAAAGGAGGTGTCCTAACGCTTTCAGTAGAGAATACGCTGGTCGAGGAAGCGTCCGTTCGCAAATACCTAGATAAATCAGTTGGCCAATGCTGCGTTGGACACTATGTAACCATTACCGTTGCGGATACTGGTGTTGGGATTAAGCCTGCATTACGCGATCGTATTTTCGATCCCTTTTTCACGACAAAAGGCCCAGATGAAGGAACTGGCCTGGGATTGGCCACCGTTATTGGTATTGTGAAAAACGCAGGTGGCTTTTTACAAGTATTCAGCGAAGTGAGCCAGGGCACAAAAATCAAAGTGCACTTTCCTGTTGTTGAAAACTGACCTGTTTAGGCTGATCTTGCTGGTTGCTCAGAGCCCCTCGATATTCGCACAGCGTTTTTGAATCAGTCAGTTGAAGTCGCGGCCCTACGGCCTCAGTTTCCAAATTATCTAAGGATTGGCGATCGCTCAGACGGCCAGTTGAGGCTGTGATTGTTTAATGGACTGCTTTGCAGACGTTAACGATGCTGCCATAGCCTCTGCAACCACCATCGCCGAAGTCACCGCCCCTTCATGCAGACCATCGCTAAGGTAAGCGCCCACATGGTAGGTGTTGTTTTCCCCATTAGCAGCAATCACCTCATCTCGATACCGAAAAGAGTTGGCATCATAAAATGGGGTGTGATGCTGCTGTACGTGGATGATTTTTTCAGGAGAGGTTTGGGCTTCTAAATTGAAGGCAAGGCTATATGAGGTGGGTGACGTGATGCCACATAAGTAGGTCAGGCTAATACTTTATAGGATAATTTTGTAGAATAGAGAAAATACCTCTGAATTTTACAAACCCTATGGCTGCGCCCCTACGAGTGACCCTGACAACCGAGGAAGAAATCACCCTGCGAGAACTGCGCATAGCCAGCAGTGTGCCGTATCGAGTTCGAGACCGGGCCCATATGGTGCTGCTGAATGCGTCAGGCTGGAATGCCCCGGTCATCGCTGAGATCATGAGCTGTCATGAACACACGGCCAGGGCCGCGATTAAAGGCTGGGAAAAGGAGGGACTCTATGGCTTGTGGGAAGAGGAGGGTCGTGGCAAAAAGCGAACATGGGAGCCGTCAGACATGGACTTTTTAGAGCAGTGTTTGACCGAGGAAGAGCGGACCTACAACAGCACCCAGCTAGCGGCTAAGCTGGAGGCAGAGCGGGGTGTGACGCTCAGTCCAGACTGGATTCGGCAATTGTTAAAAAAAAGGGCTATCGCTGGAAGCGCACCCGCCAGAGCCATCGGCAGCGCCAAGACCCCGAAGCCAGAGACCTCGCCAAGGCCCACTTGATTAAACTCGAAGCCCTGGCGGCGACGGGCCAGATTGTATTGAAGTATCTAGATGAAACGGGCTGCTGCCAATGGACGCCTGAGAGCTACAGTTACAGTCGTATCGGTCAGCAGAAGCGATTTGAGCAAACCTCGCGCAGAGGGCGGCGGGTCAGCATTTTAGGGGTGTGGGACCCCGATGAAAGCTTTGACTATGCCTTGGTTCTCGGTGGCTTTAATGGAGAGCGCTATATCGAAGTGATGGATTGGTTAGCCACGAAGGCTGCTAAAACCTTTGATGAAACCGGGCAACTCACCTTCATCGTTCAAGATAATTGCACGATTCATAAGAGCCAAGCTGTCCAGGCAGCTTGGCCAAGGTGGCGAGCACAAGGGCTATTTGTGTTGTTTCTGCCCCCTTACTGCTCTGAGCTGAACCCGATTGAAGGTCAATGGCATCAGCTCAAAACCCATGAAATTGCTGGGCGCATGTTCGAGTATGAAGACGACCTCGCTGAGGCCATTGTCGATGGCATGATTGACCGCAGCATACGGGGAGAGTATGAATTAGACCGTCTTATACTTAATTGCTCTTAGCTACTTAA
>JBHJIY010000094.1:0-7863 GCA_050042985.1 Phormidesmis sp.
TCACCACAAATAAGCTGAACTTATCGTTTAGACCCCTATGCCGATTTTGGTGCTGCAAATAGCGGCGGCTGTAATACCCGTATATCAAGCATTTTGAGCTAATTGCCCCTGGTGACAGCTACGCTCGCGCGACCCCAAATACAACAATTTCAAAACTCTTTAGAACAAAAATATGAGGAATCTTAAAAAGGCGATCGCAAGATTGCCAACTATTTGATATGAGATTTTTCATCATGCTCTTGACCCATCAAAAAAGTCAGCCCTACACACATGATTCCCCAACGCATTTGCACTGTGATTTGGGGCATGAAGATTTGAGACAATCTAAATCTTTTTGTGAGACTCATTGCACTTAATATGAGTCTCAAGTCAATCCGATTAAATCTCGAATTGATACTTTATTGCGTGAGATAAAAAGCTGTACATATCAATCTGCAAACTTCAACATCCAAATCTACATGCACTATGCTCTTTCTTATCTTGTTTTGAGACTCAATGGCTTCATTAATAGTCTTACTTAGATACTAATGAGTCTTTTCCTTCTTACTCTTTATCAGAAAAGTAATCATCCTAAGACTCGCTTGTATAATTTTCGGACCTACTGTACGTTAGTTCAGTCTTATTTTGATACAAGAAAAATGACTCAAGCCAAAGAAGGATCTGCCGTCACCGTTTCCACCGATAGCATCACCATCGATTCCAGCGAGCAGCTCATCCCAATTGAATCTGTGCAGAAGATTCTTAACCGCTCAAGGGCGTCTGTTTACCGCTACGCCAATACAGACCCAAGCGATCTCAATCCTGCTTTCGATTCCAAATGTCTCAACGCCGAGATCCGCAACGACAAAGACGCACCCCTGATGTTTCATCCCAACGAAGTCGCGCGCTTCGCTCAAGACGTTTTAGGCATAAAGCAGGTCACCATCGAAGTAGCACAGCCTGCTGAGACCGAAACGCACCGCCTATTGAATGCCGTTTTGCAGGAGCTGAAAGCAGTTCGAATACTGCTAGAGGCGCAAAATCAGACTAAAGATTGAACACCTTATTATGGATTTCGCTCAAAAGTCGTCCTTTTGGCTTAAAAACGGATCTAATCCGCAAGATTGCTGTATTTACAAAGATGTAAGAATGCTATTGTCAAGCTAAGTAAGGCAAAGGTATTTTTATATACCGTATAACCTCGGTATATACTGATAAAAGTAACGAAAATGTGAAAAAAGTAAGGTCGCCTGTGCCGAAGATGAGCCGTTTGGTTACTATTAGAGGACAGGGTTACAACCTTGCTTTGTAAGGTTCGGTCTCAATTTTTTAAGCTTGCAGCTGTTTGAAATTTCTTGGATTGTTTGTATCGCTTAACGATTGCCGAATGCTACGATTTTACGTTCCGTCACCGATTGGTTCTTCCTATCGACCTTTTCCTGAACTCAGCTAACCAAATACAACTACTCTTCTTCTCAGCATGGAATCTGCGAGTCCCGAGCACCAATCAGAACAACCTCCTGGCCATATCGCAAACTTTATAGGTGTGCTCATTGCTACAACGACCCTCACCTTACCCCTATATGCGATTTCTAACTTCAACACCGCCGGAATAGATGTTCCGCAGCAGCCGTCCCCACTCTTCATGAGGGCACAAGAATGAGGATACAAGAGTAGGAAAAAAGCAAGCTAGAAAAGCCTCATCTTTGCCTTTCACAGGTGAAGATGAGGCTTTTTGTTACAAATTAATTCAACATAGACCCCATACTCCCGTAAAATGCGTTATGGAAGGTGCGAGCTTAGCCACTTCGAGCGCGTTCAAAATATTTGACGGCTGTCAGCTTACGCTTGCCTTCGCATCGCAGTTAATAGGAGAATTTAATGGATCTATCTCGCATTCCCGCTCAGCCTAAGCCCGGCATCGTCAATGTGCTGATTGAAATCCCTGCTGGTAGCAAAAACAAATACGAGTTCGACAAAGACATCAACGCATTTGCCCTCGACCGCGTACTGTTTTCCTCCGTACAGTATCCCTACGATTACGGCTTTATCCCCAACACCCTCGCTGACGACGGCGATCCACTTGACGGCATGGTCATTATGGACCAGCCTACCTTTCCTGGCTGTGTCATTCCCGCTCGCCCCATTGGCATGATGGAAATGATTGACGGTGGCGATCGCGACGAAAAGATTCTATGCGTCCCTGCTGACGACCCTCGCTATGTCAACGTCAAAACCCTTGACGACTTCGACCAGCACCGTCTAGACGAGATTGCAGAATTCTTCAAAACCTATAAAAATCTCGAAAAGAAAGAGTGTGAAGTCCTTGGCTGGAAGAACCTAGATCAGGTTCAACCCCTCATCGACGAATGTGTAAAAGCAGCAGGTTAGGAAAACCACGCATTGGTGACCTACCGACGTAGGGACACAGCATTGCTAGGCCCAATGCAATAATTTGCCATCCCATAAAAAACGTTCTGGAAAGATTGATTTCTAGAACGTTTTTTCATATCTTGCTTTCAGCTTTCAGACACCCACCTGAGCACCGGTGGCTGAGCGCAGCCGTTGGTATAAACCTGCCGCAGGCATGGCCATAAATCAATGGAAACACCGAGAGCTTACCCCCTCATTCTTGGGCTCACTAGAGACTACACAAGGCTAACCGTACGGCTTGACGTTCCATGATCAACACAGCCCGCTCACCCATTGCCCCCTGCCCTAAAGCAAGCAGCGCTTCGTCTATCGACCTTCCGACTGACGTTGCCGTAAAATTTTGGGGCGTTCGCGGCAGTGTACCTACGCCATCCCCTACTCATCAGCAGTATGGCGGCAATACCGTTTGTGTAGAAGCCAGGCTCGGCGGCCAGCGCATTATTTTCGACAGTGGCACTGGCATCGTTAGTCTAGGTCAGCATCTTCAGCAGCAGGACACCGCTGTCAAGGCCCACATTCTCTTTACGCATACCCAGTGGGACCGCATCCAAGGCTTTCCCTTTTTTCAGCCAGCCTTCACCCCTGACAACCACTTCACTGTCTATGGTGGCACCGCTCCCAACGGCGCATCGATTAAGCATTGTCTCACCGACCAAATGCTTCAACCCCACTTCACCATGCCCCTGCAAAACATGCTGGCAGGGCTCACCTTTCACACGCTGATGGATCAAGCAACCTTCCAAATCGGCGATGTTTCAGTAGACGTCTGCAAAATTAATCCCAAGACAGAAGCCCTCGGCTACCGTCTTTCCTATCAGGGCTACACCCTTGTCTACGCTACCGACACACCCAACGAGCACCTCGATACTGACCTGCTTTCAGGCTTCCTAGATCTAGCTGATCAAGCCGATCTGCTAATTTATGACGGCACCTATTCCGACTTAAACTACCTGTACCATTCTACTACTGCTCTCCCCGAGGCAGCTCGCCCATGGGAAGTTAGCATTGATATTGCCAAAAAGGCAAATGTCAAAAACCTCGTGCTGGTTCACCATAGCCCTGTGCAAACAGACACCGTGCTAGACCAGCTACAGGATGAAGTGCAGCGTCGTTTTGCCACAGCAACAATCGCTTACGAAGGCATGAAACTTTAGAAAGAGCGCAGCCGGTAAACATTGCCCCGCTCTTTCGCTTCTGGACTACATCGGCATCACCGGCATCTTTTGCTCAGTTGCCGCCGTGCCTAGTAGCTCATGCTCCTGCTGAGAAATTAAGCGATCGCCCAAGCAAATACCCAGTCCACGCGCAGTTTTTACCAGCGTACCTTCCGGCTCTACTGTGCGATAGTCCTTAATCGCTTCTGCAATCGGCACAGACTTCACAGCGCGCTCTTGCCAAGTCACCATCCGGTCGTACTGCTCATTGGCAATTAGCTCCACTGCGGCAACGCCAAAGGCTGACGCCAAAATCCGATCTAGCGGAGAAGAGGTGCCTCCTCGCTGCGTATGGCCCAGCACCGTTACTCGAGTCTCTGCGCCACTTATCGCCGTAATGTTCTCAGCTAGGTACTGGCCAACACCGCCCAAGCGACAGTCTGCGAAGTGTCCTTGCTCAATCAAACTGCCGGACTCTGTGCATACCGCTTCAGAAACCACCACAATCGAGTAATCGTAGCCATTGGCCTGCCGCTGCTGAATGTGACGGCAGATGTTTTCCAAGTTGTAGGTGATTTCAGGAATCAAGATTACATCTGCACCCCCTGCAATGCCTGCATTGAGTGCAATATGCCCAGCATCGCGGCCCATCACCTCCACAATCATCACCCGGCTGTGACTTGCCGCTGTAAAGTGCAGCCGATCGATAGCTTCTGTGGCAATATTGACCGCTGTGTCAAAGCCAATAGAGCGCTCAGTCAGGCCAACGTCATTGTCGATTGTTTTAGGAATACCTACTAAGTTGATGCCGCCCTGCTGCGCTAGCTTACGCAAAATAGCTAGGCTGCCGTCTCCACCAATGCCAATGAGTGCATCGAGCCCTAGCTGGTGGTAGCCTTCTAAGATTTCTTCGCTGCGATTGCTCAAAGACCCATCTCCCATGGGGAACGCAAACGGATCGCCTTTGTTGGTGGTTCCCAAAAAAGTGCCGCCCATTGTCAAGAAAGGATCCACCTGCTTAATGCTGAGCCGCATAGACTCAGGGGGACGACTCATGAGTCCATGAGTCGCCTTGCAAATGCCGTGCACCTCCCAACCGTAAATCTCGATTGCACAGCGGGTAACTGCGCGAATGACCGCGTTAAGCCCGGCGCAATCTCCTCCACTGGTCAGAATTCCAATCTTTTTACCGGTAGCCATACAAAAGATAGTCTCCAAAGTGATGCTTTTATTCTTTTGTCTGTTGGTAGGCTTAATTCAATAATTAAACATGTCTCTATAATTGAGTGTTTTCACTGAGGAAACTCAGAGAATCGTGCCAAAAAACGTTAAGCTTCAATGCTTTGATGTTAACTTTACTGTTGGTTTTTAATATCAAAAAAAAGTGTTGTTAACACTGTTCTAAAGAAGGGTTTGACAATGATACCGCCCACCAATCCGAGAATGCTGCTGACCAGATAAAAGGTCGCATAGGGGAGCAATCCCGTTGATATCTCCTTGCGATCGGCGACTATAATTCCTATCTGTTGAAATAAGAAAGGGTGAACAACCTGGGCCAGAACCGCCATTACTAGTGAAATCGGCAGTGTCATTAAAGAGGCAAGCAGAACAATCCAGAGCGATCGCATCAAATGTTTGCGCATCAGCCTCCACGATTGCCCAATGGAAAGCAGCATACCTGACTCAGTTTCTATTGCTAGCGACTGTTCATTCATTAGTAGCTTTAGCCCCAGCCAAGTATATAGCCAGCCAAATACAATGAGTGAAACTAGCGCAACGGCCCCTCCGCCAAAGAACAAACCAAGGTTTGGCGAACTGCCTGGCAGGATGCCTAGTCCGATAAAAACCATGACAGCAGCAGCAGCCAAAACAAAGAGCAAGAGAATGTTAATTGCAGCTAGAATTGCGCCCTTTATTATTGCAGACCCCAGCAAAGAAAATCGCCGAGAGTGAGTGAATCGCAACGTCATAGAGAGTGCTTCAGAATCGGTTTCCTCCGGATCTTCTAGCGATTGGAAGACTAGCGATTGATGCACTAAGCGAGAAATTCCAGCAAACTCTCCTAGAGACTGTGCACCACACCACAAAAATAGCACCAGCCAGGCCGGTACTATCAGTGCTGTTAGCCCTGAAAAATCGCTCAGTACCTGACCTTGCTGGAGCATATACAGCAAAGCACTCAGTAAAAAAACTGCCGGAAAGAGCAGCCAACCGGTCCCTCTTAAGGCAATCGGCAAATAGCGAGAGAAGTTCGCACGGTAGTGCTGCCATGCAGTACTGATGACAGTGTTGACTTCCATCGGCTGTTGCAGCGTTTTGGCTCCTAGCATGTCCTGTTGCGAGGTTTCTGGTTGCAGAATGCCGTCGTCTATTTCTCTCACTCGTTTCACCCTCGTATTGGCCTCGTAAAGTAATCTGGCACCAAGTTATCGCCTAATCTATCGCGCTAAACAAGCTTCAAGTTGTTCTCTTGAGCACAAGCTAGGTTCTGAGGATTGTGTATAAGTTTAATTTATAAAATCTGTAATATGCTTTGCAGTTGGCTGAGCGTTCTCTAAATGAGGCACATGCCCACAATCCTCAATCCACACCAGCTTCCCATCTGACAAAGTCTTCTCAAACCGAGCCGCGTCCTTTACACTCAAAATTTTATCCTGCCGTCCCCACAGTACTAACGTCGGCACTTCAACTTGTGCAATCTTCTCCGCCAACCCGCCATAGCCTCGACTCTTAGTAAATGCAATCAGTGCCTCCTGCCAACTTGGCATCAGCAAATGCAACGCCGCACATAGCTCTGCATCTGGTGTCACAAAAGACTTATCAAAATAAGCGTTTTCACTAATCTTGCGGCGTACGCCTGGATTGCGCAAAAAGTTCGTCGCCCACTTATCCAAAGGCGAAAACATAAAGCGGCCAATCACTGGCGCAGGTGCAAAGCCAACCGCATCTAACAGTACTAGCTTCTGTACTAGCTCTGGATGGCTCACCGTCAAATCTATCGCAACGCCGCCACCCATAGAAGCACCAACCAACACAACCGGTTCCCCGATGACCTGCTGACAAAAAGCGACTAAATGCTGACGAACAAGATCAGGATTTACGGTATCTGTAGGTTTCTTCGTTTTGAAAACGGGACTAGTGCGATCGCAAAACCCAAACCCAGCCAAATCCACCGCATACACCCGCCGCCCCTCACCCTGCGCCACCAACTCAGGTACCAGCCGCCGAAACTCAAACAGCGAACTATCGAATCCATGCAGTAACTGTAACTGTGTGTCGTTTGAATGCTCTTCACCCTGCACAACGTAGCTCGTCTTCACCGTGCCCGTCGGCAGCTCGACCTTGGTCCATTGAATTTGCTGCGCGATCGCAATCGAAGTCTCCTCAGTCAGTCCCTTCGCTTCTACCGGTAACTGCATCTAGTCCCACCACTTATCTGTAGATTCCAACTCACCGATTTCAGTGCTCATTTCAGCGCTAGGCAACGCCCTCTGTCTGTACCGCGCATCCGCATAAAAGCTCGCCACAATCGCCAACAGCATCCACCATAGCGTGCTCAGCTGTGGCCGATACCACACCGTATCGAACGTGCCCTGCACCAGCAAACCGGTAATGCCACCGAGCGTGCCAATAAGCCAGTAGCCATCATCTGCTAACGTTTGCCGTAAACGCCCGAGCTGCGCCAATCCCTGCTGAAAGCTCAGCGCCAGCATCCATAAAACCGACAGCCCACCGACGGCACCGCCTTCCACCAGCGTCTCAAAATAAATAGAATAGGCACTCAGCGCCGTATAGTTTGGCCGCTGATAGAGCGGATAGATTTGGTTGAACGCTTCATTCCCAGGTCCAATACCGACCCAAGGCCGCGCCCGAATCATCTCAAACACCGCCTCGTACACATTCAGCCGAAAATTGTTGCTGCTATCGCCTCGCGCAGCAAAAATACTCATCACCCGCTCACGCACAGACGGAACGGCCAGCATCGCCGCACCCACCGTAGCGGCCATACTCCCCAGCAACAGAATTATGGTCAGCAACAGTGCCAGTACTTGCCGCATCGGCGACAGCCGAGAAATTAACCAAAACACCAGTAGCAGCAACATGACAAAGCCCATTGCCAAAAAGCCCAGCCACCCCCCTCGGCTTAGCGTTAGCACTAGGCAAGCGCTACTCGTCAGCGTCATCACCACCGCCAGCAGCATCGGCAGCCATCGCTTCCCAACCAGCAACGCAATCGCACCTAGGCACGCCGCCGGCAACAAAAAGCCAGCAAGCAAATTAGGGTTTCGGGGGTAGC
>JBHJIY010000095.1:0-15275 GCA_050042985.1 Phormidesmis sp.
GAGGGTGTCTTTGGATCGGACAGGGACGCAGCCGACGAGGTGTTCTGTTTTTGGCAGGCGGATGCCTTGGGGGCCTTGGGCAGTGCGACTCATTTCGGGGAGCTGCTCTTCGTTGATGCGGAAACGGAGGAGGCGGCCGCCGGAGGAAGCGAGGACTAGGTCGCTGCCGAGGTTGGCGGTGAAGGCGTAGGTGAGGGTGTCTTCGTCTTTGAGCTTGACGGCGGTGAGGCCGCGACCGGTGATGTTGGTCATCTCTTCGGTGGGGAGGCGTTTTACTTTGCCTTTGCTGGTGACAAGTATTAGCTGCTGGGTGAGGCGCGCTTCGGTGAGAACGATTTGGGCGATGACGTTGTCGGGGGTGTCGACGGCGCTAGGGAGGAGGCTAATGAGGGGGACGCCTTTGTTTTGTCGGCTGACGATGGGAATGTCGCTGACGCGAGTGGTGAAGGCTTTGCCATCGCGGGTGAGGACGAGGACTTCTTGGGTGGGGTTGGTGACTTCGGTTTGGACGGTGACGTCGTCGAATTCTTCTAGGGTTTTGCTGAGGGGGGTGGGTTTGTTTTTGCGGCGGCTGTAGGCTTTGGCGGAGAATCTGCGGATGTAGCCTTTGCGGGTGAATTCGAGGACGAATTCTTCTTCGCTTTCTTCGGCGGCGATGTCGTCGAGGATTTGCTGTTCTTTATTGCGTTCGGCGGCGGTGAGGATGCGGGTGCGGCGGTCGTCGCCAAATTTCTTTTTGAGGGCGCGCAGCTCTTTTTTGAGTGATTTCATCAGCACGTTGCGATCTTCTACTAGGCTTTCTAGTTCGCTGATGCGCGCTGCGAGTTCTTCGGCTTCGTCGCGGAGCTTTTGCTGTTCTAGCCCGGTGAGCTTGCGCATGGGCATGGACAGAATGCTGTCTGCCTGGCGAGCGCTCAATCCCAGCTGATCTTGCATTTGCATTTTGGCGGTGGTGCCGTCGGGGGCGCTGCGCTATACGTCAATGACGTCGTCGATGTTGTCTAGGGCAATCAGCTGGCCTTCGACGATGTGAGCGCGGCCTTGCTTTTGCTCTAGCTCGTAGCTGTACTGGCGAATGAGGGTTTCTTCGCGGAAGTTGAGGAAGGCTTCTAAAATTTCGCGCAGGGAGAGCTGCTTGGGCTGGCCGTCTTCGATGGCGAGCATGAGTGCGCCGAAGTTGGTTTGCAGCGGGGTCATTTTGTACAGGTCGTTCAAAATGAGGTGGGGCTGCACTTCGCGCTTGAGCTCGATGACGACGCGCATGCCTTCTCTGTCGCTCTCATCACGAATGTCGACAATGCCTTCAATTCTGCCTTGATTTACTAAGCTGGCAATTTTGGTGATCCAGCTGGCTTTGTTCACCTGATAGGGAAGCTCGGTGACGATGATGGCTTGGCGCGATCGCTTCCCTTTCCCCGTCTTCACTTCTTCAAAGCTGGCCACACCCCGAATCGGAATACTGCCGCGCCCCGTGCGATAGGCATCGTGAATGCCTTTAGTACCGGTGATTTCAGCGCCTGTGGGAAAATCTGGTCCAGGAATCAGATCAAATAGCTTGTCGTTAGAGAGATTGGGCCGATCGATCAGTGCAATCAAACCGTTGATGACTTCTTTGAGATTGTGCGGTGGAATGTTGGTTGCCATGCCAACGGCGATACCCGAGCTGCCGTTGAGAATAAGGTTTGGCAGCTGAGCGGGGAGAACGATGGGCTCTTGCTGAGAGCTGTCGAAGTTGTCGGTAAAGTCGACGGTGGCTTCGCCAACTTCAGCTAGCAGGGCGCTGTGACCGATGCCCGCTAGCCGAGTCTCGGTGTAGCGCATGGCGGCTGGCGGGTCGTTGTCGACAGAGCCGAAGTTGCCGTGGCCTGAGAGCAGCGGATAGCGACTAGAAAAGTCTTGCACCATGCGCACCAGCGCGTCATAAACAGCCTGGTCGCCGTGGGGGTGGTACTTACCAAGGACATCGCCGACGACGCGGGCGCATTTGCGGAAGGGGCGATCGGGGACGAGTCCTAGCTCATGCATGGCGTAGAGGATGCGCCTATGGACGGGTTTGAGGCCGTCGCGCACATCTGGCAGGGCGCGCCCCACGATGACGCTCATGGCGTATTCCAAATAGGAGCGCTGCACTTCGGTATGAAGGGCGATGGGGACAATTTGCTCTTTGGAAAAATCTAGCTGTTTCGCCATGAATGGATGCCTGAGTTAAATAAGCGCGGGTAGGAAGGATAGTGAAAAGAGAGAAGATATTTAGTAGCCAAAGAAAGTGGCTGGGATGTGTGAAGGCGGGTACGTTACACGCAATAGCCAAAAAACTGCAATACTTTAGGGGTGTTTCGTCGGCAGTGCGTCACGATAGTGCGCCATACAAGGTTGTAAATCGTGCGGTGCAGCTTCGTCAAACTTATTTAGTTAAGTTTTGGATTTAACAGGGCGCTCACGTTATTCATTCTCAAGTCAAGAATAAAGTCATGAAGACCGTTTTAATTGTGGAAGACGACATGGTGAACGCGCGCGTTTTCTCCAAAATTTTGACGAAACGCGGCGGGCTGAATGTCAAACATACTGAGAATGTTGAGGAAGTTATCCTCATTGCTCAGCGGCGAGAAGCCGATGTCATCTTGATGGATGTTTCGCTGTCTCACAGTATGTATCAGGGTAAACCGGTGGACGGCATCGAAATTACTCAGATTTTGAAAAACGACCCGCAGACGGCTGATGTGCCGGTGATTTTGGTGACGGCGCATGCGATGGATGGCGATAGAGAAACCTTCTTGAGCCAGAGTGGAGCCAATGGCTATATTTCTAAGCCGGTGGTAGACCACCAGAAGTTTGTGGATGATATCGCCGCTATGATTCCCGAAGAGACGTAGAAACCAAACTTGATAGATGCAAGATGAACTTAGTGTAGTTTATCTGTACCAACTTTCTATGGGCTAGATGCCTAGTAGATGCCTGATTAGGCATTTAAATTAACGGTTTTCTTTGAGTGGGTGCAAGGTGCAGGCGGTATTCTGCCGGATGAAATTTGCAGTTTTGGTGACAATTAAGTCGGTAAGTCTATCAACTCAATAAGGTGTTTCAGTTGATAGCCGGTGAGCTTAACCTAACGTCAAAAGCGCCGACCTTCATAAGGAAGTCGGCGCTTTTGACGTATGCACTTGATGTTGGCTCTAGTGCTGGTGGACTTGCGATGATGGAGAGAGCTGGCGGATTAGTGCTTGTAGATCGGGCGTGCCGAAGAAGGCCTGTGTGTCGGTAATGAGCTGTTGACCCCACAGGTTGTCTTCTAAGAAACCGACTTCGGCGTATCGAGGGTCTCGCTCTAATCCGGCGATTGCAGCAGCTGTTTCGTCCGCGCTTTGAGTGCCCTGAGCAAATTGAGCTACGGCGATTGCCAGCAGGGGCTCAGTTTCTTCTGCCTCGGCAAGGGTGAGGGCTTCTTGCCACTTGGCGATCGCACCGTCCACATCACCCGCTTCGTACATAACAAGGCCAATGTTGTTCACAGCAGGCCAGAAGGTGCTTTCGTTGCTGACGGCTTTTTCGTACTGGTCGATCGCCTGGTCGTAGCGGGCGAGCTTGTAGTAGGCGTTGCCAAGGTCGAAGAGCGCGTTGGGATTATCGGCCTCGATTTTGAGTCCGGCTTCGATGGACTGCGCGGCTGTGGCGTAGTCTTCTTGACTGAAGTAGGCGTTACCGAGGGCGAACATGACCAGGGCGTTGTCTGGTTGGAGGGCTTTGGCACGCTCGAGGGTTGCGATCGCTTGCTCAGGCTGCGGCTCACTCACTTGTAGGTAAAGGCTGCCGAGCAGTGACAGAATGTCGGCGTCGCTAGGCAGTAGCTGGGCGGCTAACTGTGCGCGCGCTAAGGCTTCATCAAACTGCTGGAACTGGGCTAGCTGTGCGGCGTCTCTTGCCAAACTTTCGCCATCTGCCTGTAAGCGCTCTTGATCTAGCGGCAGGGTGTAGGGCAGTAAAGCTTGCGCGCGCGCTGGCTCAGCCCCACTCAAGGTGCCGAGTAGAAGCAGTAGTGAGAAAGTGATTCTTTTGAGCACGGGTGGTTGGGAGAAAGGACAAGTCAGAAGAAAAAAGACAAGGGAGGGCCCTTTTATTTCTATTCAAGACACTGAGATGATTTCAGCATAGATGCGATGATTTTATCGCTTGAGTGGACGGCTGTGGGATCGGAAAGTACTAGAACCTAATCTCATATTCTAATAAAACTTGATTAATATCATCGAGATTGGTGTTGGTGCGAACAGTGAGGGAGTCGGTAAGACGGTAGTTGACGCCGAACTCAGGATTGGTGCTGTCGGTGAGGACTTTGATGATGCTGAGGGTGGCGTCTTCGGTGACATCGAAGCCGATTTCTGCGCCAATATCGAGGCCGTTGCCCGTGTTGTTCTCGGAGGATTCGAGGCTGGCAGTAGTGACGGGGAATAGGCGAAATTCGCCGAGGCTAAGCGCTTCGCCGACAAAGTCTTGAACGCTGGTGAGTAAGGTGCTGCTGACGAGGCTGATCAGGCCACTGAAGTCGTCGCCGTTGCCAGAGAGGCTGTCGACGGTGGATTCGAGAGCGGTGATGAAGCCGCCACCGATGAGGCCGATGAGTTCGTTTTGCGATCGCGGCGGCGAGCTAGACAGATCTAAGTTCTCAAAGAGAGCACTTGCGGGCCCCTGCACATTGGCCCGAACGCGAATGGTTCGCAGCGAGCCAGTATTTTCAAACCCGATATTTGAGTTATCGACAACGTCTGCCTGTGCAAACGGCGTACTGGTGGTAATAAAACCAGCACTATCGACTTCGGGCACGGAGGCGCGCAAGGCAACATCCAAAAACGGATTTTGTAATCCTGACTCTGGTGTGAACTGGGCGGTATTGTTGTTGCCTCTGAGTCGGAAAAGTGTGGTGTATAGGCTGACACGCCCAGAACGGAGGGTGATAATGCCCTCAGGCTCTAGTTCGGTGGCAGGCCCGTTGAGCTGTAGGGTGCCGTCGGCTACAAAGTTCAGCAGGTTGCCTTGCACAACGCGGATAGAGTCACCGAGTGTGAGCTGCAAGTTGCGGAAGATAGGTTGAATACTCGTTGTTTCAGCATTGGCTTCGGCTTCGGCCAGCTGTAAGTCTGAAACGGTACGCTCCAGTGCGTTGTCGGTAGTGTCATCGGTACCATCTGTGTTCTCTGTACCTATGTTGTTACTGTCGGTAGCGAGAACGGTTTCGCTCTCTTCTTCGGTATCGTTCCCGAGTAATACTTGTCCCTCCGATAGGAGAACTTGCCCCCCGATTTGGGGGCCTTCTCCGAGGGCGCTGCCACCAACGATGATTTGACCGTTGACATTGCCGCTGTACAAATCTTGTAGGGTGAGGTCAATATTCTCTAGGTTGACGGTTAGGGGTAAGTTGGCCGCTAGTGTGCGTGGAAAGAGCGGATTCTCCGGAGCGGCTGTGTTGTCTATATCTGGTGTTTCTTGCTGAATGGGTTCTGGTGCGATGGGAATTTCTGTGGCTGCTGAAGTAGGTGCAGCTAAGGTAGGGTCGGCCGCGATAATACCTTCTGCAAAGCTGAGGTTTGGCGTTTGTGAGAGCGTGGCGAGTTCGACTCCGCTGAGGATAGATTGCCTGAGTGGGAAAATTCCGGCGGCGTTCAGCTGGCCGTCGCTGAATTTACCTTGGAGCGCTTCAACGATAATTTGATCGTTGATGAAGGTGGCGCTGCCGTTGACGTTTGTCAGCGGTTCTGGCAGGACTTTCGCACTGATGACAGCTTCGTTGAGAAAGGCACTGCCCGCAATGTCGGGTTCGGATAGGGTGCCGCCGACCTTTAGGTTGACTTGGCCTTCGCCTGACTGCCAGGCTACCTGCTGACTGAAGATATTGAGCAGGGCAAGGCCTTCGTTCCTTACGTTAATGTCGATGTCGATATCTTCGGTGTCTGGCTGTACATCCATGAAGTTGAAGGCGTAGGGAATTTGGGCGTCTAGCCTGAGGGGTTCTTCGGGGGTGCTGGCGGTAAGGGTGCTGCTTAAAATTAGCCGGGCGTTGCGGTAGAGAAATTGGGCTTGAGCAAATTCAATGGGTGTGTCGTTGATGGCAGCGGCCTCTAGGTTGGCGGAGCCACGAAGCTGAGGGTTGGCGAGGGTGCCACCGAGACTTGCGATCGCATTGGCCCGACCGTCTACATCTATGGGAATTTGGAAAATGTCGCTGAAGGTTGTGATGTCGATGTTTTGAGCGGTGGCCTGTAAATCGGACGTCAGCTCTGTGTCTCGACCAAAGACAATTTGTCCTGCGAGGTTGACGTATGCCTCGATGGGTTGAAGCGAAGGATTGTCTTCAGCAACGTCTTCAGCAATGTTTTCAGCAGTCTCTGCTGGAAAAACAAGATTGGAAGCAAAGCGAACGGGGGCTAGCGTTAGTACATTTGGCGTAAGACTGCCTTTGGCGATGACTTCTTGAGCGCTGTAGTCTTCACCCCATCGCCACTGCTGGCCAGCTAGGTCAAAATCTACCTGGAAGTTGTCGCCGGTGCCGTTGAGCTGAATGTTGCCAGCGAAGGGGCCGTTGAGTTCTTCTAGCGGGGGAAGCGGTTCGGCGGCTTCGGCGATCTCAATATCCGTCTCTATCTCTTCAATCTCAGCCAATCGATTGAGCTGTTCGTTTAGGTTGTAGGCTCTGCCCGCATCTGTTTCCCCAGCGTTCGCGACTGCCAGCAGTGCGTCCAAATCTTCTGGCGAGAGCGGATCTCTCAACCAGTCTGGCGGGGTAAGTCCTCGGCGAAAATCGTCTAGACGATAGATAGAAAGCGTCGTGAGTAGATTTTGAACATTGCCCTTTTGGGTATTGAGACTAGCGGTGTATACCGGGGCTGGGCCATCTAGGGCGAGGCTCCCAGTGAGCGTGTAGAGGTTTTCGTTGACGACTAAAGTGCCGTTGGCTATGGTTGCCAGGCTATCGGCATAGTTGATTTGGCCGGTGAGTTTGCCTGCGCCAATGTAGCCAACGCCGAGTTGGTCGATGGCAATGTCACCGTTGAGAGTTTGATTGGCTAGATCGGCGGTAAAGCTATTGGATGTGAGAGTGCCGCGCAGCTGGCCAATGTCGGCAGCGCCGCCTACTGGGAAGTTGAGCGTAGCGAGGGGAAAGTCTCTGGCAGAGCCGGTGAGGATATCTCCTTGGGTTTGTCCTTGGGCCACTGCGCCGCGCCAGCCAACGTTGAAGTCCAGTGCTGGAATTGCGTCGCTGTTGGTGTTGATGGGGCCAATGTTGAGGGCAATGCTGTCGGTGCTGCCGTTGACGTCGAGGGTAAACTCAGCGGTAGGTGAGTAGGCAATGGTACCCGCTAAGAAGGGATTGAATGGCAGATTGTTGACGACTAGATCGCTAAGCTGAACGTTGCCTACAAAGCTAGGCGCGGCAGGGCTGCCCGTGAGTCGACCGCCGATGTCGCCAGTGCCAGCAAGGGCAATGATGTCGGGAATATCAAAAGGCAGTTCGGCGAGGGCGTAGTTGTCGGTAGCGATGTCGAGATCGAAACTGTCTAGACCGGTGAAGCCGTCGTCGAAGCTAGGTGTCAGGATACCGCTAGCCACCACGCGATTGGAGCTGGCTCTGACGACTTCGATGTTTTCGCCGTTCCAAGCGACTTGAGCGTCTAGTGGATCGTTGAAGCTGTCGAACTGCGGACTGAAGGCGGCGAGTCCGTCGGAGAAGGTGATATTTCCCTGAGAGGCGATCGCGCCAATGCGTGTATCTGCTGTGGTACCGCTGAACTGAAACTGGCCGTTGACATCGCCACGCAAGTCTTCTGAGAAGGCATTGAGCT
This sequence comes from Phormidesmis sp., assembly GCA_050042985.1. Taxonomy (GTDB): domain Bacteria; phylum Cyanobacteriota; class Cyanobacteriia; order Phormidesmidales; family Phormidesmidaceae; genus Phormidesmis. The sequence continues at coordinate 7,830 of JBHJIY010000095.1, forward strand.
GAACGTTGTTAAAGGCGACGTCTGCATCCCACAGCTCGCCGATTAGGCTGCCAGTGCCGGTGGCTGTGCCGCCCCCAATGGTAAAGACCGTATCGCGAAAGGCTAAATCGGTGCCGTTGATGTCGATAGTGCCAGAGCCAGGGTACTGCGCACTTGGTGCGTCCCAGTCGACGGTGGTAGTGACATTGCTGCCGTTGCCGACAACGGTGGCATCGGCAGAAACGAGCCCAAGTGTGAAGTCTGGATTGATGTCGTATAGGTTGGCGATTTGCCGAGCGGGCAAGCTGCGGCCTGCGAGCTGAAAGGTGAAGGGAGAGCCGTCGGCCAGGCGCACTTGACCATTGCCTGTGATAGCTCCCCCTGTGGTGGGAGTAGCGACAATGTCGTCTAGATAGAGCTGCGCGCCTTGCAGGAGAAAATTGCTGGAGGCGCTATTGAAGGTGACGCGATCGACATCGACAGGGGTGACAGCGTTGACGGTGCCGGAGAATTCTGGATTGGCGATGGGGCCAGTGACGAAGGCGATCGCATCAAACACCCCTTCGGTAGGCACTGGCAACTCCAAATCCACCGTATTGGCAAACGCCCCGACCGATACACCAGGCTTCACCGCCTTCAGCTCATAGCCATTGTCAAAATCAATCAGCCCTTCGGCAACAATATTTTCAATCGCTCCGTAATCGGCGCTGAGCCGATCCACCGTCCACAGATTGCCTTGAAACTGAGTTTGACCAGCGGCATTCTCCACTGGCAGCGGTAGCAGCGCCGTCTCAATCGTGGCGTCCTGTGCGCTAATCGTCCCAGAATAGTCAATGTCTTCATCGGGGCGAAACGCCATATCCATGGTGCCGCTGACCGCGCCTGAATCGATGACGACTTCATTGGTCGCTAAATCGATCGATGCCAGGGTGAACTGCAATACATCAGCGAGTGGTGCTTCGTTTGCCTGGACAGAAAGATTGGTGGCCCAATCGATTTTTGTCTTTCCCTTTGGCGTTTTGCCCTCGGCTGCTACCGGCTGCACTTCACCTTTGAGCGTAATTTCTCCACCATCGACTGGCTCACCGGTCACCTCAAAGCGAAAGTTGAGCGAGTTTCTGTCGACAACGGCGACCTTTTCAGTATTAAGAGAGCCTCTAACATCCTCTAGAAAAATTGGCTCAGGCGCTTCATTCTCGAGCGGGAGCGGCACCAGCGTGAGATCGCCCTCACGAAAGCGTACATCATCGACGCTGATATCAAATCGGCTGGGCTCGTCGGTTTCTTCTTGCTCGGGAATGTAGACATTGAGCCAGCCTTTTTCCGGATCCTGCGCGAGGTAACCATCTGGCTCGATGACTGTAATATCCAGCCCTATTTTTGAGTTGAAAATCGTATCTAGTGCGTCGAACTTTACGACTACATTTTCTGCTGTGAGCGTTGTGGAATCCGTATCGGATTCACCGATGACAGACGGCCCCAGGGTAATGCTGCCAAACGTTACGTTTTCCACATCGCCTAGGTCAACAGGACGCTCCAAAAAATTAGTGAGGATTCTTGAAATTTGAGGGGAGAGATCGTCTTGAATATATAGCCAGCCCCACGCTGCTATGCCCAACCCAGCCGCACTCAGCACTGAACCCACTAAAGTCCCTAGCCAAAACCAAGGAAATGAGCCGTTACGCTCTCTTTCTGTCGGCTCATTCGGCTGTTCTGGGGGGAGTGGCGGGCGGTCTGAAGAATTATCAGGAAGCTCTATCGGTGAGTTGTCCGGTGAGCTTTCTGGTAAATCTTCAGAAGGGGTTTCAGAAGGAGGATTTGTCGGCACTGTGCAAACAGCTTGAAGTGATCAAGGCCTGACTACCCAGATACTGTAGCAACTTTGCACTACTGTTACGTTAAAGTGTGGCACTTTCCACGCTGGGCGATGGTTCGTCTCTATCGAATAAAGGTCAAATAAAGGTCCAAACACAAAAAAGTCAAAAGTCCGCCTCTATAATCGAACTATTCCCAATAAGCACCTATGGACAGGCCTAATCCATCTTTTAATTTGTCTCCTAGTCTTTCTGAAGCGTCGTCGAATCCGTTCTTGAAGCTACAAAGCCGCTACCTAATTTTGGGTACTTACCTAATTGCCAGCTTTGCGGTGGGTCTGGTGTATGCCTATGTGGCGCAGTTTGGGCTGCTGCCCTGGCCCTTTGAAGATCCAATTTCGCAGCCGATTCTTTCAATCGCGATTTGGCTGGTGCTGGTGCTGGTGGTGGTATGGGCAGGACGAGAGGAAGGGCTTAAGTTTCAGCAGGTATTTGGTCCCAAAGCGGCCAAAATCTCGCCGGTGTATGCGGGGCTGCTGGTGTGCAGTTTGCTGCTGTTTTCGATGGGCAGTTTCTCGGTTGCTTTTTACTTTATTTCTTGGGGCTTTCCAGAACGCGCGGCTGAGATTTTGCAGACGGATTTGATCGTGGGCTCGAATAGCAGCGAGTATCCTCAGCTGTACGATGCTTTGATGCTGTTTTTGCCGGTGGTGTTTGCGCCGCTGGTGGAGGAGTTTGTATTTCGCGGAATCTTGCTGCAGCGCTGGGGCGTCACATGGGGGCTGCGCTGGGGGATTGTGGGCTCTTCGGTGCTGTTTGGCGTGCTGCACTTTAACAATCCTATCGGGCTGACGCTGTTTGGGTTTGTGATGGGGCTGCTGTATGTGCAAACGCGTAGCTTGTGGGTGCCGATTGCTTGTCACAGCCTGAATAATTTGATTGTGGTGGGGGTTAGTTTGCTCTCTCATGCGGCGGATAGTACTGCGGTAGAACCGGCAACGGTAGAGGCAGTTAGGCAAAATTGGGGCTGGGGACTGGTGCTGATGCTGGTTTCTGCGCCGCTGGTGTGGCGATTTGTGCGGCGCAGCTGGCCTCAGGTGGGCGGGGAGATTCCCTACGTAATGAATATGGCGCTCGCCAATGGAGGTCCAATTTCTTCTAGTAGTGCTTCTATCGATGCTTCTAGCGGTAATGTGCCATCCTCCTTGGGAGAAGCTACGACGGAAGAAGCTACGACATCGCAGGCAGCTATGCTCAGCCGCCAAGATACAGAGAGTAGGGACTCATAAATGCCGCCAATTCGTCGCGTCCGCCAGCACGTAAACCCGCTGAGCAACAAGTACTCTACGCCTGCTACCGCGCCAAACTGGGGTGAGGTGTATACCAACCCCCAGCTGCCGCTGCATTTGGATGTGGGCTGTGCGAAGGGAGACTTTGTTCGGGATATGGGCCGCCAGGTGTCTGGGTGGAATTTTTTGGGATTGGAGATTCGTGCGCCCCTGGTAGAACGGTGCTTGATTCGGCGTGACCTTGCCCTTGCTGAAGGCGCTGCTAAGAACCTTCATTTTATTTTCTGCAATGCTAATAATTCACTGAAGCCGGTACTGGAGAGTTATCCAGGTGCTTTGCAGTGCGTGAGCATTCAGTTTCCTGACCCGTGGTTTAAGAAGCGCCATCAGAAGCGGCGGGTGGTGCAGCCGGAGCTGGTATCTGTGCTGGCGGAGCTGATGCCAGAAGGGGGCATGGTGTGGCTTCAGTCGGACATTGAGGCAGTGTGTGTGGAGATGTGCGATCGCTTCGACGAAAATTCAAACTTTGAGCGTGATGGGTCGACTTGGCTCTCGCAAAGCCCTTTCCCAGCGAAAACCGATAGAGAAAGAGTCGGTGAAGAAAAGGGGCTGCCGGTTTTCCGGGCTCGGTACCGACTCGTCGCCAATGGAAAGTCTTAAAAAGATGTAAACTTTTATAAATAGAACAAATGTCACCAGAGTGAGCACCATGTCTGAGCCAGTAGGGTTTGGGAAAAAGACGCCAAAAAAGCCAAAGTCTGAGCGTACTAAGAAGCGCGAGAAAGCCTCTAAGCAGTACGACGATATGAAGACGGACGGCTTGCCTGAGTACGAGGTGTATATGCGGACGGCAGGCAGTAAGCAGTGGTATCCAGTTGGCGCGATCGCAGTTCGTCGTTCGTCGCAAATCAGTCGGGCGATTTATCACAGTGAGGCAGACCTACTGCAAGGTGCCTATCGCGCTTTTCCAGTGCTGAAGAAAAACAAAGGCAATTTGGAATACGGCTATCGGTTAAAAGGTGAGAAGGACGACGATATTGAACTGGCTAAGAAGCAGCGTGATCGCAGTGAGCGTGGGCTAATGGGTGCGATCAACGGCATCAAGGGATTGTTTGGCGCGAAAAAGGCTTCTGAGTAGTGGAGTGATCTGCTAGTAGCATAGAGCCTGAAACCTACCCCGTCCTACGGACACCCCTTCCAAAAGGGGATTTACTTTAGGCTGTGATGAGAGAGATTATCTACGGGGCAGGTTTAAATAATCTGTTTAGGCTGTGCTGATACTTTGGAAATTTTATGTCTTCTCAATCGGATAAGCCGTCGCTGACTTACTGGCATGTGTGGACAGACGATGACGGGGTGAGTCACCAGACGCAGTGCGAGCTGAAGAATTATGAGCGCGAGAGTATGGGCGGAGGTGCCGCTCCGCAGTGGAATAATCGCCTGATGACGGGTGACGTGGAGGTGCTATTTGCAACGCTGCCGGTAGGCTGGGTTGGCGACTGGCATGAGAACCCAAGGCCGCAGTGGATTGTGCCGGTTACGGGAATTTGGTACGTGGAAACGATGGACGGTATGTGCGTAGAAATGGGTCCAGGGGAAGTTTCCTTTGGCGCGGATCAAAAGACGTTGGAAGATGCTGATGGCAGGAAAGGACATGTCTCCGGCTGTGTAGGCGACGAACCGGCGAAGCTAATGGTGATTCAACTCAAAGACGATAAGTACTTGGCGGCTAAGCCCGGAGAATTAGAGTTGTGAAAGCGGCAATGGCCGTCCCGCTGGATATTGCTGAGGTGACGCTGGCTGACTTGGATGAGTGGGTGGCGATGGCGCTGTTGCTATGGCCAGATGAAGAGCTGTCGGCGCAGCAGGCGCAGATGGAGATGGAGGCGGAGTTGGAGGGGATTTTGCGATCGCCTCGGGATACCGCGTTTATTGGTAGAGGGCGGAGTGGGCGTGCGATCGCCTTTCTCAATCTTTCTCTGTGTGAGGAATACGTGCCGGGTGCGACCCATTTCCCAGTGGCCTACGTAGAGGGCATCTATGTTGCACCTAGTGCAAGAAAAGCTGGTATCGGTGCAGCGCTGATGAAAAAAGCAGAGGCTTGGGCGACAGACAATGGCTGTACTCAGCTGGCTTCTGATGTATTGATAGAAAACGAAGAAAGCTGCCAGTTTCATACTCAAGTCGGGTTCACCGAAGTAGAGCGAGTTGTATGCTTTATCAAAGATGTGGAGACGACATGAGCGCTGAGAATCCAATCGCTAAGAAACCAACTGCACAAGGGCCAACGCTAGAAGACTTTAAGCTAGAAGAGTTTGATCTCAGAAGAAGAGATCCTGAATCTTCTGTTGAAAGCAGTGACAAGATTGCCGTTCCTTCTGAACAATCGGGGCGTAAGATGCCCGGCTCTGAAAAATTTGACCCGAAGGCGCTAGATACAGCGACCATAGATCGAGTGCTTGAGATGGCTTGGGAGGATCGCACACCGTTTGGGGCGATTGAGGTACAGTTTGGCCTAAAAGAGCAAGACGTGATTGAAGTGATGCGGCGGTATATGAAGCGCTCTAGCTTTAAGATGTGGCGAAAAAGGGTGACGGCTCGCAAGACAAAGCATGCAAAGAAAAGAGAGTTTGATTCTGGCCGATTTAAGTCGAGCAACCAGAAAAACTATTAAACCGGACAGATGTTCAATACAACGAGCGTAGCGTTATAGAGATAGATATGACGACCACACAAGAATAATCGATCCGACTAGAGAGCTAGCTGCGCCTAAAGCGTTGCCGATGAAGACAGTTTTATTTAGGCTGCTGCCTTGCCATGAGAGCCCTCTACCGTCTGTAAAGGGCTCAAGTGTAAGGGCAAAGCAAAAGCTATAGCCCGATACAACAAAGACACCCGTCAGCAGCCACTGAAGATTGTTACTTATTTGTAGGGTGGATAAGATGGGCGCGATCGCAATCATAGTCGTCGCTCCTAGTGATAGCGCACCATGAGCCAATTTCCATGCGCGGATAACATTCTCTGATTTCTTTTTTGTGATGGCTATGCCGTAGGGTGCACCGCAGAGCAAGCCAATCAACAGAACAATCGAACCGTGAAATAACAGATATCTCGCAGGTGCTTCCACTGGATGTCTCCTTTTCAAAAAGAACTGCCCCGTCCAGCGTTTTCTAAGTTTAGAAACAAGCCAAACAGGGCATATGAAGATGATTAAGTTGGCTTTGCTGCGCGCCTATTTATCGCACGGTGGCTTTTGCTGGGGGCATCACAACCTTTGTTGCAAGCCCAACAGATTTAAGACCTTTGATCAGCCACCAGGTGGGGTCAACTTCCCACTTACGCAGGCCAGCTTTTGCCATTTTGGGGTAGGTATGATGGTTGTTGTGCCAGCCTTCGCCGTAGGTGAGGAGCGCTACCCACCACAGATTGCGAGAGTTGTCGTCACTGTCGAAATTGCGGTAGCCCCACATGTGGTTGGCAGAGTTGATGAGCCAAGTGCAGTGCCATAGGAGGACGGCGCGAACGAATACACCGTAGATGACGAAAGACCAGCCGCCAATAGCATAGAGCACGAGTGCAAGAGGCACTTGCAGAGCCAGGAAGTACTTGTCTAGAAAGGCATAGTAGGGGTCGCGGGCGATGTCGGGTGCGTTTTTGGCATATACCTTACGGTCAAATACTTCGGGCTTGAGGTAGAACATCCATTCCATGTGGCTCCACCAAAAGCCGCGAGCAGAGGAGTAGGGGTCTTTTTCAATATGCTCTGTGAAGGCGTGGTGCTGACGGTGACCGGCTACCCAAAACGTGGGTCCGCCTTGTAGGGCGAGGGCTCCGACAGTGGCGATAACGCGCTCTAGCCACTTAGGTACGCGGAAGCTGCGGTGGCTGAGCAGGCGGTGATAGCCAAGGCAAATGCCGACGCTGCCACAGAGCCAGTGAAGGGCGATCGCAACTCCCAGGGCCGACCAGGAAAAGAACCAGGGTGCGAGTAGGGCCAGACCATGAATCGCGGCAAAAAAGCCAACAGAGGCCCAGCTAACCTTGTGGGTCGTAGGTTCAGCGCTAGATCGAGCGCGGCCTAAATGCCGTTCTGAACGTTGGGAGGGTAAGTTGCCAGTAGTCATAGTCTTCCTAACACGCTAATGTGTGCAAGTGGTGCTTACATTTAGAATAGTAATGGCATTTTTGGAAATGTGCAAGTGATACTTGCAAAATAATCTCTGAAGATGACAATAAGCTAGATGGATGAGCGATGTGAAAGCATTTAAAACCACAGACATACCAATAGGTCTCGACTGATTAAAGATGGCTGAAAGAAAATTATCTAGTCGCGAAAAAATTGTGCGCTCTGCCTTACAGTTGTT
>JBHJIY010000096.1:0-34460 GCA_050042985.1 Phormidesmis sp.
TTGTCGGTATTCCCCTCCCCGGCGCAGCCAAAAAAATGATGGCCATGGGCAAGTCTCCTACTGATGTTGCTAGCTTCCCTGTCACGCAAGAAGGTGAAGACCTCTTCGCAGAAGCGTAAGCAATACCTGTTTGCCAAAGTCTTTCTCTCCAAAATCTTTCTCTACAGAGGCCGCGCAGATAGCCATTCAGGAGCAGCGCGATACATACCGCACAGGCATCAATGTTAATCGATTAAGAGACAACTTTCGCGAACAATTTCCACATGTCTCCTTTGTATTTGTGGTACCGCCCTTTGCGCTGAAATACTTCATGTACCGGTTTATGGGAGAAGGTTCCATCCACTAGGACACCTCGACAGGTCATCTGGAAGTGCGATCGCAGCTATATCCTCAGGTGAGATCGTCCCCGCCCCCACCGACTCACACAGGGTGCTGTACGTCCTCACCGCTTCAGCATTGGCATTGAATTCCACAAAAACAACGCCCAAATAGCTAGGAGAAATTTCCCCTTTGCTCAGCGCATACTGAACAACTCGACGAGCCAACAGAGTGCTTTCGTCATCGACAATGCCATAGCGATAGTGGTTTGTTTCTGCTTGTATGCCTAATCCTAGAAAAGGTATCTCTGTTGAAAAGCTCTCTTCCTCCAGATAATAAGCCTGCTGTGCCCGATTCATAGAGCCAATATAGGTTCGCCCTTCTGAGCGCGCGCTACGTTCTGCTTTTATTCTTTCAGTCCGCCCCCCAGCAGCGACCATCCACCTGTCCAAACTTTCCCAGCTATCCCACGCATTCGTGAGGTCAGCATTTACCAGCCCCATCACATCAGCATTAAACAACCGCACGTAGCTAAAGTCAGCACCCGAGGCCTCAGTATCAGCCAGCGTGGCATAGCTAAAATCAGCACTTGAAAAGACCGCATCCTGCAAGTTAGCACCGCTTAGGTTCGCCCCCCGCAACAGCAAAGGCTTAATCATCAGTGGCGAAGAAATCCTATCGATCGAAGAATACACCAAAAGATCAGCAAGGGTGTCTTCCTCACAGATAGCTTCGATATCCGAATCATCAAACCAGGCCCGAGCTGATTCTGCTAATTCAGGATTTTCTGTACAAAATCCATACATCACTTGAAAAGGCAAAAACTCATAAAGGCAAAGCTCAGGGTCTACCGGTTCTCCATAAGGAGAAGTCCCACAAAAAAACGGAGTAATTGCATTCGAGAGGTCAGCATCTTGCAGGTTTGCACCCGTCAAATTCGCACCCGCAAAGCGAATGCCACTCAAATTAGCCGAAGACAAATTTGCACGCGTTAAGTCAACATTTTGCAAATGGCTACCGCTTAAGTTGGCACCCTGCAAATTTGCATCTTGCAAAACAACATCCTGAATAGCCACCTCACTTAGATCACACTCTGGGCAATCACCGGTCGTCAGCAGCTGCCGCACATGGTCTGGATTTGCAGCGTAGGCACCGCCACTCAATGCCGTGAGTGCTAAGCTCAACGCACCCAGTATTAGCCAATCGTTTCTCATCGCCATAGCACTCCACCTTCGTCTGTAGCCGTCAGTAGTTAGCGCAACCAGCACTCGCCTACATCTGTCTGTGTCTAAATCAATTTCATTTGTTAATAGCCTGCCCAAGCCCAGCCAAAAGTTTGCAGAAATAACCTTGGATACGCCCCATCCTCTGGTAGGGAAATCCGCCAGCCGCAAGCAAGCCCATCCCCAAGCACATTTGATAGACTAAAAGGCAAAGATATCAAAAGGACTTGCTTCTTTTATGACAGCCGCTACCTTTGAACAGCCACTGCGCTTAGAGCAGATCCCTTCGCTCAGCTATAGCTCTACCGCCGATAAGTTTGACGAAACATGGAGAGCACCCCTTTCTACACTCCTAGGTCTAGGCCGCGCCGTCGGTGCCGACTTCGTTGAGTTTTTCCTGGAGCGCAAAAACTACATTAGCTGCCTTGCCGAAGACGATGCTATCACCAGCATTGACCCTAGCCTTGTCTCTGGCGCGGGCGTACGCGTGTTTAAAGGAAGCTCGGACTGCTACGTCAGCACCAACGACCTTTCCTTCGACGGCCTAAAAGCTGCCCTCGAAAAGGGGCTAGCCATCATGGGACTAGAAACACCCGCCGCCAGCGCTAGCGTTCCAGAGATCAACCTAGAGCCCCTACGCGACTACGGCGTCAGCCGCGCCAAGGACAACTGGCTCGCCAGCTGCCCCTCGATGCAAGTGATGGGCGATGTATTGCTAGAAGCTAACGCCGCGCTCAACGAAAAAGCCGACCATGTGCAGGCCCGCCGCGCCGCCTACTTCCGCGACTGGCAAGAAGTGCTCGTGGCTTCCAGCGATGGCACCTTTGCTCGCGATGTCCGCCTCACTCAGTCCGTTGGGTTCAACTTACTCTGCGCCGATGGTGAGCACCGCTCCTCTATTGGTGAGCGCTTGGGCAATACAGGCGACCCTAGCTTCCTCACTGCCTGGGACTACAACGAAACCGCAGAGGAAGTCGCGAAAGCCGCTGGCAAGATGCTCTACGCCGACTACGTAGAATCAGGCAACTATCCTGTCGTCATGGCGAATCACTTTGGCGGGGTTATCTTCCACGAAGCCTGCGGTCACCTCCTCGAAACCACCCAAATCGAGAAAGAGACAACACCTTTCATGCATAAGAAAGGACAAAAGGTCGCTCACGAAAGCCTTACCGCCTGGGATGAAGGGCTCTCTAGCGAAGCCTTTGGCACTATCGATATGGATGATGAAGGCATGCCCGTTCAGCGCACGCTGCTGATTGAGAATGGCATCTTGAAAAATTTCATCTCCGATAGAGCCGGTGAAATGCGTACCGGACATCCTCGCACAGGGAGCGGGCGCCGTCAGGGCTACACCCACGCAGCAGCTTCACGCATGCGTAACACTTACATCGCGCCCGGTGAGCATAGCGTAGAAGAGCTGTTTGCCTCCATCGAAAAAGGCGTTTACTGCAAAAAGATGGGCGGCGGGAGCGTGGGTGCTACTGGGCAGTTCAACTTTGCGGTGAATGAAGCTTACCTGATCGAAAATGGCAAAATCACGAAGCCAGTGAAAGGCGCAACACTAATTGGCGAAGCAACAGAAATCATGAACAAAATTTCAATGTGCTCGAACGATATTAGTTTGGCACCGGGATTCTGTGGCTCTGTCAGCGGCAGCGTATACGTGACGGTAGGTCAGCCACACATCAAGGTAGACGACATTACTGTGGGCGGTCGCTAGAAACGCTCTCCTACCCAGCCCGAAGCAGATCCCCTCCGCCGGAGGGGTGCCCGCAGGGTGGGGTGGGTCGACTAAGTATGCTGCACACCGGACCCACCCCGTCACTACGTGCCACCCCTCCGAGGAGGGGATTTGCTTCAGGCGGTGTTGGAATGGTTATCTCTTTCTTTTTAATGCCTTGCAAGGACGGGTAGGATGCTTATTCCTACAGGACAACAATAATTCTCTTCAAATATCTCCATGGCAAAAATTCAAACCATTGCAAAGCAAGCTGAGGCGATCGCACAAAAGCTCAGCATCAACAAATACGATATCTACGGATCTTCTGTAGATGAGACCAGTGTTCAGGTCGATAGGGGCACACCTAAGCAGGTAAAAGCCTCCAATCGTTCTAGCGTCATTGTGCGCGTGTGGAACGACCAAAACCAAATCGGCGTAACCTCTACAACAGATGTCGATGAAACTGGACTGGAAATGGCGCTCAAAACCGCCTACGAAGCCAGTGCTTTCGGCGTGAAGGAAAACGCACCTGACTTTAGCCCAATGGCGACAGCGCCTACGGCTGAAGTAAAGTTTGAAAAGGCTGAGCCTGCCCCAGTTCCTGAGCTAATTGACACGCTGATAGAAGCAGAGAAAGGCGTGCTGGAATCGCACGAAGCGATCGCATCTGTCCCCTACAACGGCCTCGCTCAGCGCGATATCGAACGCTTCTATCTCAACAGCAACGGCGCACAGCGCAGCGAAGAGCGGACCTATGCCTCTGTATACCTGTACGGCAAAACCGAGCAAGAAGGTCGCAAGCCTCGCGCCGCCGGAGCCATGCGATTCAAAAACGGACTCGCCCAGCTAGACGTAAAAGACTGCGTGAAAGAAGCCGCTGAAAAAACAATTAGCCACCTCGACTACGAGAAAATTGCCTCTGGTAAATATCCCGTCGTCTTCTCCGCAGAAGCCTTCTTGAGCCTACTCGGCGCTTTCTCCAACATGTACAATGCTCAAAATGTGTTGGACAATCGCTCCCTCTCTACCGCAGACTCTATCGGCACCGAAGTCGCGAGCCCGCTACTCTCTGTGTACGACGATGAGCTGCATCCAAAGAATGTCTCTTCTGAAACATTTGACGGCGAAGGCACACCCACTCGCAGGCTAGCACTCATTGAAAAAGGCGTGCTAAAGAACTTTGTGCACAGCGCAGGCACCGCCAAACGCATGAATGCAGAGCCTACAGGCCACGCAAGCATCGGTGCAAAGGTAAGCGTCGGGCTAAACTACATGGAAGTACTGCCAGGCGAAGCCGCTGACGATACCTACAATCTAGACACTGCCGATGGCGTCGTATTGATCGACGACTTGCAGGCTTTGCATGCGGGTGTAAACGCACTGCAAGGTTCATTCTCTCTGCCATTTGATGGCTGGCTGGTGAAAGATGGCAAGCGCATCAGCGTAGAATCTGCAACAGTTGCTGGAGACTTTCGCGAAGTGCTGAAAAATATCTCACACATTGAGCCCAAGGCAGAAGTGACACCCGGCGGAGTCTCCCCTCGTGTGTGGGTGAGTGAGTTATCAGTTACGGGCGAAGCGTAAAAAACAGTAGGACGGGCGAAGCGTAAAAACAGTAGGACAGGCGAAGCGTAAAAACAGTAGGACGGGCGAAGCGTAAAAACAGTAGGACGGGCGAAGCGTAAAAAACAGTAGGCACGCTTTTTAATCCACTGGTACACTCAGCGCTCAAGGAGTGCTCTGATGGTACATAGAAAGTCCTAAGCAAGGATAAAATTTGCTTAGGACTTTTTTTATGTAGGAAGCAATGAAGCTTACACGGTGGCAGTCGGAGCTGGCTATATCACTGTAGATGACAGAACATCACCCAGCGCTTTCAAAAACTTCCCTTTAAGCACAACGCCTAGGACACCGGAGAAAACAGGAAAGCTAGCAGCCAGGATCAGCTTCCATGTTGCATACTCAAGCCAGGGCGTGTGCGTCATGTATGAAGAAAGGTCCAAGCCAACCCCAACCGGAATTAAGCCAAAGAACACACCGATCAGAAAGTTTTGGAACACCTTGTTGTCGTTACTCGGCTCAGTCGGAGATAGCTCGTTTTGCTCTTCTGTTTGCTTTTCTGTGAGTATGGGTGGCTGTTCTGTCATGGCGTATTCAGGTATGAACAATTGCATCAAGATACCGTCACCTTAGCTAAAGCATTATGCGCAGCAACTGCTTACTATGGCACTACAAAATGTGGCCCTAAACCGTCTGCGGCAAGTACTTTCGCCATAGGTCAGCATAAATTACTCTATTGTCGGTAGCCCCTTCCTTTTTTGGGCTCTCCCAAGGCTTATGATGGCCACCGCTCCAGTGGATAATATTCATTTTCTCAATCGGCTTACGCATGAGCCCAGCGATAAAGTGACCCTGGCCAAATCCGCAGGCATTCCAAGAGCTGTCTAACTGCACATAGGACTTAAACATCAGGTTGAAGACTGTTTCATCGCCGAGTTGGAAGAGTCGACGATTGTGCGCTGTATCTAGCGCGAGGTAGTGCTTCAACAAGTCGTATGTTTCCTCGGTCCAATAGGTGAGGTCAATCAGCAAAACGCCACTGTTGAAAGTACTTTCAAACTGGCGCAGGTCGCTGAGGATTTTGAACGGGTTGCTGAAATAAAGAGCAGCGGGGAAGAAGTGGGGGACGGCGGCGAGGTAGCGGTCGCGTGTCAGTCTTTCGCCCTGGGCATAGAGCGATCGCACGTCCCCCAACACCAAAGTATCGCAGTCGAGATAAATCACCCGCCCCACATCGGGAAACAGCTCTGACAAAAACAGTCGCCCATACTGCATATAGCGAGAGAGCTTGCGCAGCGGCGTTTTCGCCTTGAACTTCTTATCTAAATACGCTTTGAGATATTCAGGCGGCGTGAATTCTTCAATGCGGAAACTGGCTTGGCCGGAGTCGATGGCAGTGGCAAAAGTGGAATTGAAAGAGTCTTGGAAAAGGGTGCGATCGCCCGGCGGCACCACCACATTAAATCGCAACGGCCCCGGCGCATTATCCGCAGGCTCGCTCACATTGCTCAAAATAGAATTAATGACCACCAGCAGCGGCTTATGAAGCGTTTGGTTTAGCGAAAAGGCGATGTCAACAGTCATAGGATTCCTCCTGCCCAGCCCTAGGAAAAACCACAGCCCGTAGAGCCCAGTCATCCATTAAACTCAGCAGTTTAGTGCCCTAAAAGAATACCGCACAAAGTTTTGGCCTGCCAAGCCGTAAAAGCCAGTTGTCCTATTGGATATTGCGGTAAATATTTTCAGGTAATTAGGCAATAAATCGAACGGGAATTGAGACTGATAGAATACACATGAACCAAACGGGTCTCTAAATAAAAAGGCTCCATCCCCAAAACAGCAGAAGAGCTAATCAACATGACAGCGCCACTCAAGAATTTTCTCTCCGCTGCACAAAGCCATTCTTCTCTACTACGATTGCACGCTAGGGATGGCAATCCGCGCCATGCAACATGGCTAGAGCTATTCTTCGATTTGGTCTTTGTGCTAACGATGGCAGAGCTGGCCCATCTGCTGCATGGGCATCCAGACTGGAAAGGCGTTATCAGTTTTGCGGTGCTGTTTGTGCCGGTGTGGTGGCTGTGGATTGACTTTAGCTACTACGCAGATCAGTTCGATGTGGATGAGGGAATCTATCGGCTGATTTACTTTGGAATAATGTTTGGCATTGTGGTGCTGGCACTGACCATTCCGGAAGCACTAGGAGAGGGATCGACAAACTTTGCGGCGGTATATGCAACGTTACGGCTGGTGATTATTGGGCTATATATGCAGGCTTGGCGGCTAGTGCCACAGGCGAGAGAGCTAACGGCACGATATGCGATTAGTTTTTCGGTGGCGTTTTTTCTGTGGGTGGTGTCGATGGGCGTGCCAGTGCCCCTGCGGTTTTGGCTGTGGGCGATCGCACTTTTCATCGAAATCAGCAACGGCCCGATTACCTACCTCACCATCAAAACTGTCCCGCAGCAAGAGTCTCATATGGACGAGCGCTTTGGTCTATTCGTGATTATCGTACTGGGTGAGGCAATTATCGCAGTGGCTTCGGGCGTCGCCGATACGTCTTGGCAGTGGCGTAATGTGCTGACCGCAACGGGTGGATTTATCGCGGCGGTCAGCTTGTGGTGGATGTATTTTGAGCGCTCAGAAGAGTCGACGATTAACCAAGCACTAGGGGGCGGAAAGATGGCGCTATTTCGCTCGTATATCTATGGCTATAGTCACCTATTCACATTTATGGGCATTGTAGCGACAGGGGTAGGCATTCAGTTCGCAATTGAGGCGGCTTCTGGCGAAGTATTTAGCTTACCGATGCGAACGGCACTATGCGGTGGCGTTGCCGTGTTTTTAAGTGGAACAACAATATTGCAATGGGCCTCGCCGAGCTGTTTGCCGGGGCGGGCGATTGGGATGCGAGTGGCGCTGACACTATTCTCTTTGTTGTTGATTCCTTTTGGGATGGCGATCGCACCTACAGCGCTTGTAGTGCTCCTCGCGAGTCTGCTAGTGGGCGTCAACAAATTTGATGGCGTACCTGTGAGAGCATAGAGGCCTGTGGAAAACCTCAAAAGCACAGCAGAAACTTAATGGTAGAGTCTCCACATTAGGCCAGGGTTCAACCTTTACCACTGAGCTGCCATTGTAAGGGCGTTATAGAAGCGATGCATCGCTAACGATACGCTATTGTAAACGCTAGTACTCTTTTAGTCGTAAGCTAGGCGAAAAGGCAATGGACGTTACAGAAAAGGCCTCCGAAACACCGCTTGCTGAAGGAACTACAGGTGTCTCGGCAAAAGGACAAAGCGCAGATTCACTTTTCCCACGGGATAGCAAAGCAACCTCACCTTATAACCCTGGCTACCTTGCCAGAATCTTTTTAGATGCTCGGTCGTTTTTCTCAACAGAAGCTGCTCTCGGCAAGCAAAGCTACCTCGCTCTTGCCTGCTGGATTATTGGCACATCTCTCGCTATCACCCGGCTAGAGCAGCAGCTGATAAAAGCCGAACTCGGCACATCAAACCTCAATCTCAATTTATTTGAGCTCATCCTTGCGTGGCATATTTTCTGGCCGGTGGCACTGGCGTTGGGGCTATTAGGCGGCTGGCTGGTTTGGTTTGTTGGCGGCTGGTGGTTTCGCCTGCGAATAAAATTCTCAGGAGATTCTAATCCAGACCCACGCATGTCACGGATGGTAATGGTGTATGCAGGACTAGTATCCGCAGTACCCCACCTAGCTTTCGTAATGTGGTGGACGCTGATATACGAAAACTATTTGACGGCATACGCGCAAGATTTTTTCCTTACCGTGGTTCTATTCTCTCTCTCTTTTTGGGAGCTGTTTAGCGCCTACCGAGGCGTAAGAACACTCTTTCCAGTAGATAAGTGGCGAGCACGTCTTTGGTTCATTATTCTGCCTGCCCTTTTGTATTTAACGACCTTTGGATTAGTTGCCGTTATCTTTGCGCTACTGTAGGTAGATACTCAACGGTTCTATTCTCCTACGAAGGAACAATCCGACAGCTCCACCGATAAGCCGCTATCCCTATGATTCCATTCGCAATCGTCGCCGCAGCAAAAATACCTACCGGCCCAAACAACCGGCCACCCAAATACGCCAGCGGAATATACAGCACAAACATCCGCAGCACCGTCATAATCACCGCCGGAGTCGGCTTACCTAGCGCATTAAAAGCCGAACTCGCCACCTGAATCATTCCTGCCGTGCCATAGCTAACCGGCACAATCCACAGATAAACTGTTGCAACTCTCACCACTTCTGCGTCGGTATTGAACAATGGCACAATTAACCGAGCGCTGATCGCCAGCACACCTGTGAGCAGCACCCCCCAAGCCAAACAAAACAAATAGCTCTGCTTCAGTGCTTGCATCACCCGCTCAAACTTTCCCGCCCCCCAGTTCTGCCCTACAAAAGGGCCAATGCTCGCACTCAACGCAATCAACGCAATCATTGCCAAAGACTCTACCCGCGAAGCCACTCCAAAGCCAGCGACGACTAGCGGCCCATGCGTTGCCAGCAAACTTGTCACCACCCCAATCGAAATCGGCGTAATCATATTCGAGCCCGCCGCCGGTAGCCCTACCGTCAGCACATCGCGCCAGCAGTAAAAAGTCTCTTCTAAATCCGGCAAGTGAGAAGACAGCATATGCTCCTAGAATTGCAGCACCAGCAAAGAAGCAACCAGGGTGAGCGCCCGAGAGATCACCGTCGCCCAAGCGGCCCCTACTAGCCCCAGTGCAGGCACCCCCGCAAAGCCAAAGATCAACAGCGGGTCGAGCACGATATTGAAGCCCGAAGAGAGAATCATAATGAGGCTAGGTGTCCCTGTGTCACCAGAGGCGCGAATGGCACTGTTGCCCACCATCGGGATGACTAAAAACACCATGCCGAAGTACCACACCTGCATGTACTGGCGCACAAAAGGCAGAACTTCTGGCCCAGCGCCTAGCGCGGTAAATAGCGGATCTATGGTGAGCAGTCCTACAGTAGAAAGAAGGGCGACCGCCACCACACCCAGGGTAAGACTATTGGTAGTGAATCGCTGCACTCGGCTGCGATCGCCTTCCCCAATCGCCCGTGCAATAATCGAAGACGCCCCCACACCAAGCCCCAAAGCCAAACTCCCCAGCGTCATCACCACTGGAAAAGTAAAGCTCATCGCCGCCAGCTGATTCGTACCTAGCTGACCCACATAGTAAGTATCAGCCAGGTTAAACGCCACAATGGCAAAAATACCGCCCACCATCGGCAGTGTTAATTTCACCAACCGATTACTAACGGGGCCTTCAGTCAGCGGTATCGCCATAAAAAATCCTTAGAAGAGTATCCCTTAGGTATACATCAATCGCATACATCGATCATCTACACTGAGTGCTGCGCTTTTGACTTTTTTAGGTAGGTGGCCAAGGCTATATGTGCAGAATTTTAGGCTATCTAGGGCCATCCATTTCATTAGATCAGCTAGTGCTAGCGCCAGAACATTCCATGCTGGTGCAAAGCTACAAGCCCAAGGAGCTAGATACAGCAGTGCTGAATGGAGACGGCTTTGGCTTCGGCTGGCATGGCCCATACAAAGAGCCAAGTAAAACATCAGGCAGCGAATCAAACAACGAGACGGAAACCTTCGCATATCGCAACATTTTGCCCATGTGGAACGATCGCGCCTTAGATGATTTGTGCCGCTACATTCGCTCAGAAAACTTCGTTGTCAACCTGCGCAGCGCCACAGACAAAATGCCAGTAGACATCAGCAACTGTCAGCCCTTCAAATGGAGCTACGCCGGGAAACAACTGTTATTTGTTCACAACGGACTGATTGAAAACTTTTTTGATACGCTACAGCGGCCCATTCGAGAAAAGCTATGTGACAAGGCCTATCGCAGCATTCAAGGCCTTACTGATTCGGAGCATATCTTCGCGCTGCTGATACATCACCTAGAAACGCAGCCAGGCATAGATGTAGCTGAAGCGCTGAAGCAAACAGTTGAGGAGATATCGACGCTAGCCAACCGAGCAAACGTCCGCGTTGCCGCTAACATTATCCTCTCCTTCCGTGAGCCAAACCCTAGCAATCTAGCCACTCCACACCAACGCCTCATCGCCCTCCGCTACGATAACCAGCAAACAGCTCCCTCCTTCTATCTACTCCAAAACGCCGCCAACTTCCCCCAATCCACCATCCTCACCTCCGAGCCCTTATTCGAAGGAAACTGGCAGACATACCCTCAAAGTGAACTAATCAGTATAGAAAGCGATCAATCGGTCAAAACCTACGCTAGGATCGCGTAGAATTCACCTGCTCACTCACTTACTATCGTTCTTTGCACTCTACGCTTGTTCACCCTACTCTTGCCCAAGAGGCGCTCTCAGCAGCTCTGCAGAGCTGCCGCCGCCAAACCCTAGCTTTGGTTAAAGACTTAAACGCTGATACGCTTAGCACGCAAGCCCATCCAGACTTCAGCCCCATTGGCTGGCACCTAGGACACATTGCTTACACCGAATCACTCTGGATTGTCGAACATCTAGCAGGCTTACCGCGATCCTTTCTAGAGTGGGACAAACTGTTTGCTGCCGATGTTCTGCCCAAGGCAGAACGACAGAACTTACCAGTACTGGAAATTCTCTTGGCGTATTTAGAAACAGTCAGAGAACAAACGCTGCTGATTTTATCTTGCAAGGGCTGCAACGAAGCAGAGCAACTGTGGCACTGGCTCATTCAACACGAAAGCCAACACGCAGAAACCATCTCAATGGTTCTGGCCATGCATCGGCTACAGCAAAAAGACGTATCTCTATCTGCTCAGGCCATAGTTTCAAAGAGTTCAAGCACCCCAGAGATGGTATTTGTTGAATCGGGCGATTTTTTTCAAGGGTGCGATGCGCCAGAAGCGATCGACAATGAACGCCCGGCGCATGCCGTATCGACACTGAGCTATTGGATAGATCGCACGCCTGTCACCTGCGCAAAATACCAACAGTTTATAGAGGCGGGTGGCTACCATACAGAGAAATGGTGGTCGCCTGCGGGATGGCAGTGGCAGCAGCAAAAGCAGGCCATAAAACCGCTGTATTGGTCACAAAATGAAAGCTTCAACAATACTTTTGTCTGCGGTGTGAGCTGGTACGAAGCAGAGGCCTACGCCCGATTTGTGGGTAAGCGACTGCCAACAGAGTCGGAATGGGAGAAAGCCGTCAGTGCCAATCTTGGCTGCGAGTACGCGTTTGGAAATGTATGGGAGTGGACAAATTCTTGGTTTGAAAGATATTCAGGGTTCCAGCCGTTTCCTTACAGGGGCTATTCTCAGGTCTATTTTGACGGCGCTCATCGCGTGTTGAAAGGCGGCAGCTGGGCGACACCAAAGTGGGTATGCAGACCTAGTTTTCGCAACTGGTACCACCCGCACAGGCGAGAAATGTTTGCCGGGTTCCGATGTGTACATAACGGATAGCAAAATGAACAACACTTTAAATACTTCAGAAAATATTTCAGAAAATACTTCAGAAAAAAGACTGACGCTCGTCAACTTAATGGCTGCAACAGAAGGAGAAGAAAACGCAGGTCAAGATGTTATTGAGGGTCTGTCGGCATCACCGCAGAAAACATTGCCGCCGAAATACTTTTACGACGAACGAGGCTCTCAGCTGTTTGAACAGATTTGCGAGCTGCCAGAGTATTACCCTACGCGTACAGAGACAGGAATTTTGAAAGAATTTGGTAGCGCGATCGCACACACCACTGGCCCCTGCGAAATCGTCGAACTGGGTAGCGGCAGCTCCACCAAAACCCGTATCCTGCTAAACGCATACCAGGCAGCAGACTATCCCCTGCGCTATCTCCCGATCGACGTTAGCGACACTATGCTAAATGGCACCGCTGACAAGCTGTTAGAGGAGTATTCGGCGCTATCTATTTATGCGATCGCCAGCACCTACGAACCCGCCCTACAAGCGCTCCCACCAAAACAACTTCCTGCCAGGCTCATCGCCTTTCTCGGCAGTACCATCGGCAACCTTTCTCCCAGCGAATGCGACGATTTTTTATCTCGTATTGAAAGCGCAATTCTGCCTGGCGACTACTTCCTACTGGGCCTCGACCTGCAAAAAGAAACCTCCATTTTAGAAGCGGCCTACAACGACACAGAAGGCGTCACAGCCGCCTTTAACCTCAACATGTTGCAGCATCTCAATCAAAAGTTTGACGGCAACTTCAACCTCGACAACTTCGCCCACGCAGCCCAGTACAGCTCACAGGACAACCGAATTGAGATGTATTTGAAAAGCTTGACAAAGCAAACCGTGCAGCTGAAAAAATTACCCCTCACCGTCGAGTTTGAAAAGGGCGATCGCATCCGCAGCGAAATCTCACGAAAATTCAGCATCTCAGACATAACGCAGCGCCTAGCGGCCCACCAGCTCAACGTGCTTGAAAGCTTCACCGATAAAAAGCAATGGTTTGGGCTATTGCTTTGCCAGCGTGCACTATAAATCCTTCGCATTTATTTAGATATACATGAAGTCATCTTTTCCGTTCAGCGAGCATGAGCCATGCCAATATTCTTGCTATCATTCTCGTGAGCATTTCTTCGCAAAGACCCTGTGGTCGACTCACACCGTTAAGGAGCTTTCATGGCAGACAAGCCAGTGATTTTGACCGTGGACGACGATCCAGCGGTACTTCAATCTATTTCCAGAGACTTGAGAAAACAGTATGGCGACAGATTTCGCATCGTCCGCGCCGACTCAGGCAGCAGCGCGCTAGAAACCACCGAACAGCTAAAGCTACGAGGCGATACGGTTGCTTTGTTCCTCGCCGACCAGCGGATGCCCGGCATGAGCGGCGTAGAATTTTTGGAGCAGGCCAGCGACGTCTTTCCAAAGGCTAAGCGAGCCCTCCTCACCGCCTACGCCGACACCGACGCAGCCATCTCTGCTATCAACGAAGCCCGACTCGACTATTACCTGCTCAAGCCCTGGGACCCGCCAGAGGAAAAGCTCTATCCCGTTTTAGATGACCTCATTCAAGACTGGCAAGCCAACTTCAAGCCAGAATTTAAAGGCGTCAGGGTCATTAGCGATCGCTGGTCTTCCCTCTCTCACGACCTCCGCGACTTTCTCTCACGTAACCAAATTCCCTACCGCTGGCTCGACGTTGAAAGCAGTGAAGAAGCTCAAAAGCTGATCGACTACGCCGATTCGGACAAAAGCAGCGACTGCCTGCCACTGGTCATTACTACCGATGGCAGCAAATTAGTTTCGCCCACCGTCACAGCCCTAGCTCAGCAGCTCGGCCTACAAACCGAAGCCGCTAAACCTTTCTATGACTTGGTCATTATCGGTGGTGGCCCTGCCGGACTCGCCGCAGCGGTATACGGCGCTTCCGAAGGCCTGCACACCGTAATGATCGAAAAAGAAGCACCCGGTGGTCAAGCTGGCACCAGCTCTCGCATTGAAAACTATCTGGGCTTTCCAGTCGGGCTCAGCGGCGACGACCTAGCACGACGAGCGGTCACCCAGGCGAAGCGCTTTGGGGTAGAAATTCTCACCCCTCAAGCAGGCACAAACTTACGCATTGAAGACGACTACCGAATCATCACCCTCTCCGATGGCAAAGAGATCAGCTGTCATGCGCTGATACTGGCGCTAGGCGTATCTTGGCGACGGCTCAACGTACCAGGCGTTGAAAAATTCACCGGGTCAGGCGTTTACTATGGCGCGGCCAAGACAGAAGCACCCGCCTGCCAAGGAGAAGAAGTGTATGTTGTTGGCGGTGCAAACTCCGCCGGGCAAGCAGCCATGTATTTCTCTAAATACGCGAAAAAAGTGAACATGCTAGTGCGCGGCGAGTCTTTGGTAAAGAGTATGTCGCAGTATTTAATCGAGCAGATCGATGGTACAGACAACATTGAGGTAATGCCTTTTCACAGCGTAAAAGAAGCTCAAGGCGATACCCGCTTAGAGACTATTTTGGTAGAAGACTCTCAAACCGGCGAGACCAAATCTTTTGCAACAAACTATTTGTTTATCTTTATCGGGGCGACGCCAAGCACAGAGTGGCTAGGGGAAAGCATCCAGCGAGACGAACGCGGATTTATCTGTACCGGTCCAGATATTAGCGGTGAGCGACCTTGGCCTTTAGAGCGCGATCGCTTCCTCCTCGAAACCGACGTCCCCGGCATTTTTGCAGTCGGCGACGTTCGTCATGGCTCCGTAAAACGCGTCGCTTCTGGTGTGGGCGAAGGCTCTATTTGCGTACAGTTTGTACATCGTCATCTTGCTAACGTTTAAGGCATTCAAGCCGTACGCCTCACAAAAAATACGGACAGAAAACACATGCAAAATTACTATCTCGCGCAGATTAACGTTGCTCGAATGAAAGCACCTTTGGATGACACGATTATGGCTGAGTTCAAAACAGCGATCGATGAAGTTAATGCGATCGCAGAAAGCAGTCCTGGCTTTGTATGGCGACTGCAAGACGAAGACGGCGATGCCACCAACATTCGCGCCTACGATGATCCCAAAATACTCGTCAATATGTCCGCGTGGGAAAGCGCACCACAGCTGCAAACCTACGTGTACAACAGCCTACACAAAGACTTTTTCATCCGCCGTCGTCAGTGGTTCGAGAAATACGAAGGTCAGCACTTTGGCATGTGGTGGGTGCCTGTCGGCCAGTTTCCAACGGCTGCTGAAGGGAGAGAGCGAATAGAGTACCTAACACTTCACGGCGAGTCTGCCAAATGTTTTACCTTCAAGCAGCTCCACGCCGCACCATTACCAAAAGTTCACTCTGCCTGATAGAGGAGATCAGTCATGAGTCATTGGCTAAAATACCTGCTGCTAGTCGAAATATCACGTACCGCATACAATGACGGCAGAGGTTCTCGGCCAGGCAAAATGTCATGACAGAAACTAGACAAATTGGGTTCCAGCCTTGTAAAACGGCAATCGAGCTGCCCAAGGATGCGATCGCTGACATTTGTAACCGGTGGAAGATTGAAGAGTTCTATCTTTTTGGTTCTATATTGAGAAGTGACTTCCACGATGACAGTGATGTGGATATTATGGTCACTTTCTCTCCAGAAGCTCACTGGGGATGGGAGATTGTCGATATCAAAGACGAGCTAGAAGCACTTTTCGATCGGAAAGTAGACTTTATGACAAAAGCGGCTATTGAAGAAAGCCACAATTGGATCCGACGTAAAGAGATTTTAGGCTCAGCGGAGCTAGTATATGTATCGTGATCAAGCTTCATTAGAAGATATCTACAGAGCAGGTCAAAACTGTCTAAGCTTCGCGAAAAATTTAACGCAATCAGCCTTGAAATCAGATGAGGTGCGCTTATCTGCGATCGCCTATCAAATCTTGATTATTGGAGAGGCCACAACGAGGCTATCGGATGAGATTAGAGAAAGTCATCTAGAAGTGCCATAGAGAAGAATGGTCGGAATGAGAAATATAATGGCGCATCAGTATGATGACATTGACATCAAGATACTTTGGAAAGTTTTACAACAAAGCATTCCTGAAATGCTGACCAAAATCAAACCGTTGCTATGAAAGGTATGCATTCTCTATGCTTTGTTCAGAATCGCTAGCGCAGATGAAGCCATTTGATAAGCTGCCGCCTGAGCGGCTTGATTGGATATGCGATCGCGCCGAACCCATCCACCTAGGAGCCGGTGAAGTTCTGGTGAGCCAGGGCGACACCACCCTCGGATTCTTCATCCAAGTGAGCGGCAAAATCACCGTGACTCAGCATACCAACGACGCAGATATGCCTGTTGGCCATCATGAGAGTCCCTCATTTTTTGGTGAAGTTCAAGTTCTCACCGAAGACATTGTGCCGGTCACCCTCACTGCCGATACTGATACCGAACTCTATCGTTTAGACTGTCCAGATTTTCTGGATCTGGTTCACAGCTGCCGAGAGTTTGAAAAAGATATTTTTCGCACCGTGGGACAGCGATTACGAGGGCTAGAGTCTTTTATTCGTACTCGCGAGAAGATGGCCGCCCTTGGAACGCTCTCAGCTGGGCTCGCACATGAACTCAACAATCCTGCTGCCGCCCTGGTACGGGTCATGAAAGACATTAAGCCTGCCATGCTAGAGCTACAGCGAATGAACTTAGTATATGGTCAAAGGCAGCCAGACGAAGCGCACACGCAGCAGTGGACAGATGCGAGAGATAGCGGATTTGCAGCGATCGCCCAGCCAGACAACGACCCACTTGCCCAGAGCGATCGCGAAGACGCTCTCACCGACTGGCTAGAAGCCTATGGCGTAGAAGACGCATGGAAGCTTGCCGAACCCTTAGCCGCTGGAAAAATAGAACCCCAAACACTCGACACCCTGATCAACCGCTGGCGTAACGACAGCACCGAAATGAGAGACATGGGCATCCGCTGGCTAGCCCTCTCATTTGACGTCATGGGCATGATTCACAACGGCTTCGACGGCGCTCAACGGATCTCGGCGTTGGTCACCTCTATGAAGTCATACTCATATATGGACCAAGCCGCACAACAGCAAGTCGATATTCACGATGGCATAGAAAATACGCTGCGTTTGCTGGCCTTCAAGCTCAAAGATGGCATCACAGTAGAGCGAAAGTACAACAAAGATATGCCAAAGCTAATGGCCTTTGGTAGCGAGCTTAACCAGGTATGGACCAACCTACTCGACAATGCTATTGACGCCCTCAACGAAGGCGTGCCAAATGACGAACCCCCGCAGATTACGATTCGCACCTGTCAGAAAAACGCGAGCCTAGTTGTAGAGATAGAAGACAATGGGGCAGGGATTCCACCTGAGGTAAAAAATCGGATCCTGGAACCTTTTTTCACCACAAAGCCAATGGGTAAAGGATCAGGACTTGGTTTAGACGTCGTTCGCCGAATTGTGCAAAATCGCCATCAGGGAGCCTTGCTAGTAGAGTCTCGACCTGGAAAGACCTGTTTTTCTGTACGTTTGCCGTTGGCGGCTACGCAAACATCTACGACCTAATTCCTACCGAAAGCCAAGAACAGCTTCAGCTTATTCAGCCCCTTGTAGGTCTGCGGCTGCTTTGGGGAACTCTATTCAGTGATCTTGATGTGTCTTCTTGACGATCGAGATGCTGTTTGTCGAGATTCTTCCTCAAGAGTCTGTAGCCATGACCTCTTATAGAACAGATAAAACGAGTCGAGTTGTCTTAGCACTTTTTGTTGCCTATACCTTGGGTTACGGCGTTGCCAGAAACAGTACGCTACAGCTGATTGATAGGAGAGAAGCCGGTAGCAACAAGCAATATGTTGTAAAAACCGGCACCACATCGGCCAGCGGCTGGGAATCCGCGCTCTTTTGGCCTGCTATCAAGCTAGAAGAAACGACGAGAAGTATTGTGAAAGAAATCAGCGGCTATTTCTAGCCGCTGGCTCAGCCATTTTCTGTTCACTGCCCTTACAAGAGACAATCGCTAGGCTATGGGGCCAAAACTATGGCCAAATTAGGTATATTTTGTAACCTATTTTGAGCCGTCAGAGCTGATAGAGTGACATCCAAATAGATCCGCAGGTTCGCCTAGTCTATTTTCTGTGATGATTCATGCACTTAATCTCTGCACCCGAGGAGCCCTGATATGTCCCCCCGCCAACCGATTCAACTTTCCAGACGTCAGGTAATGCGTGGACTGCTGGCAACAACAGCGTTTGGTGCGGCGGTTAAGCTAAGCGGCTGTTCTCCTAATAATACAGAAGGAACGACGACGAGCGCAGATGGCGCTGACGGCGGTGAGGTGGTGGTGGGCTTTGTGTATGTCGGGCCAAAAGATGACTTTGGCTACAACCAAGCCCATGCAGAAGGGGCACAGGCCATGGCAGCCGTGCCGGGTATCAAAATTATTGAAGAGGCCAGCGTACCCGAAACATCAGCCGTGCTAGAAACCATGCGCAGCATGATTGAAATTGACGGGGCGAGCGTGATATTTCCCACCTCGTTTGGTTATTTTGACCCATACATGCTGGAACTAGCCGCAGAGTTTCCAGAGGTACAGTTCTTCCACGCGGGCGGGCTGTACGAGGAGGGCGTGCACCCAGACAACGTCGGCAGCTACTTTGGCTACATTGACGAAGCGCAGTATGTGGCGGGCATTGTGGCCGGGCACACCTCAGAAACAGGTAAATTGGGCTTTGTCGCGGCCATTCCTATTCCGCAGGTGCTGCGCAATATCAACAGCTTCACCCTAGGGGCAAAGTCAATCAATCCAGATATCACAACCCAGGTGGTATTTACCGGTGGCTGGGCAGAACCTGTAAAGGAAGCTGAGGCGGTCAATAGTATGGCGGACCAAGGCATAGATATTGTGACGTGCCATGTAGATAGTCCCAAAGTTGTGATGGAAACCGCCGAGAAACGCGGCCTGTATTCGGTGGGATACCATGCCAATCAGGCACCGCTAGCTCCGGAGGGCTACTTGACCGGGGCTGAGTGGGATTGGGTGAGCATTTACACCTTCCTCGGGGAGCAGTTTGTGGCAGGTAAGTCTGTCATGGCAGGCGATATTGACCACGTGTTTCGAGGCGGGCTTTCGGAGAAATTCTGTAAGCTCTCTCCTTACGGGCCAGCGGTAAGTGACGAGGCAAAGGCCGATGCTGAAGCGGCGAGAACAGCTTTGGAAAAAGGCGAACTGGTGATTTATAACGGTGAGCTGAAAGATAATAAAGGCGCTGTTGTACTGGCCGCTGAGGAGAAGTACGAGCAGCAGAATATTGAGCTAGAGAAAATGGACTGGCTGATTGAGGGTGTGCAAGGCAGCACAGGCAGCTAGTGGCAGGTTCTTCTGGGCAACGTCCTATGCCAGAGACGAAGGTTTTTCCACCGACTTTGCCACCTGCCTTGCCGCCAAGGAAACGCGAGCCACTCGCTTGGCGACGACCGTTGGAAGCTGTTTTGTTGCCGACGGCGGCACTGGTAGTAGCGCTCATTATTTTTGGCGGATTCTGTGCGCTAGCAGGTGCAAATCCGCTGGGCGTGTACGGATCTATTTATAAGGCAGCCTTTGGTAGCTGGAGTGCGTGGCAAAATACGCTGATTCGAGCAGCGCCGCTGATGCTGACAGCGCTATGCACGGCTCTGCCAGCTCGCTTAGGGCTAGTGATTATTGGCAACGAGGGGGCGCTAGTCATGGGTGGCCTTGGGGCGATGCTGGTGGGATTGAACCTGGGCACGGCTGTGCCGCCTGTGGTCGCGCAGCTAGCAATGGCGGGTGCGGGGATGGCAGCCGGTGGGCTATGGATTATGCTGGCTGGGGCGCTGCGGCACTACCGGGGCGTGAATGAAACAATTAGCAGTTTGCTGCTCAACTATATTGCGATCGCATTCCTAAAGCATCTCGTAGAAGGCCCACTGCGGGACAATAGCTTTGTCACCAAAGCCTCCTCTGCCGAACTCAATCCGGCCAATTGGCGCGGCGTGCTGCCGGGCACTCGCATTCACTTTGGCCTGCTGTACGGTCTTGTTGTTTGCGTGCTGGCCTACTTCCTGATTCAGCGAACGACGTTTGGCTTTGCAACTCGAACGACTGGGGGAAATATTCGCGCCGCTAAGATTGCAGGTTTACCCGTGGGCAAGCTGACGCTGGCGATTTGCTTTTTGGGCGGGTCAGCGGCGGGGCTCGCTGGGATGGTGGAAGTAGCGGCAGTGCAAAAGCGCGTGAATGAGTCACTGGTATCGAACTATGGCTATGCGGGGATTTTGGTGGCGTTTGTATCGCGACACAATCCGCTGGCGACGGTGCTGGTGGCGATGCTGCTAGGTGGGATTTTGGCAAGCGGCGGAATTTTGCAGCGATCGCACAATCTCCCCGATGCAACAGTGTTGGTGTTCCAGGGAATTGTTTTCCTCTGCGTGCTATTCAGCGATTCCCTGTACGGCAAGCTTCCGTGGTTTCAAGAAAAAATGATCGATGAATAAGACATTAGGAACATAATAATGGCCACAGAATCTCTCGGGCTTTGGGGAATTCCGCTGGGCATTGCAGCAGGCGTCCTACGCGGCAGCGCGCCCTTTCTCTTTGTCAGCCTAGGTGAATGCATCACCGAGAAAAGCGGCAAAATCAACCTAGGTCTAGAAGGCACGCTGCTCATGGGCGCAATGTCCGCCTACGGCGTGTCTTACCTCAGCGCGCCTAGCATCGGAACATTCTGGGCCCCGTGGCTAGGTGTTTTGGCCGCAGGCTTTGCCGGGATGGCGCTTGGCGCAGTGCACGGCTGGCTATCGCAGCAGCCTCGGGTAAATGATGTAGCCACCGGCATTGCGATGATTATTTTTGGCAGTGGGCTTGCTTTTTTTCTAGGAAAGCCGTTTATTCAGCCGCAGGCTCCGCAGCTAGTAACGTTTGACTGGGGAGCGTGGAGCGATGTATCGCAGGTGCAGGCGGCGCTGAAGGTGAGTCCGCTATTTTTGTTGGGAATTGCGATCGCACCCTTACTCAGCTGGTTCTTTCGCGCTACCCGCTGGGGCCTTTACGTACGCGCAGTCGGCGACAGCCCACAGGCAGCACTCGCCATGGGCATCTCTCCTTTTCGGGTGCGCATGCTCAGCATTATGGCCGGCAGCTTTTTAGCCGGTATTGGCGGCGCTTGTCTCTCTTTGTACTATCCGGGCGTATGGACTGAACGCATTTCGAGCGGGCAGGGGCTCATGGCTGTAGCACTGGTAATTTTTGCCCGGTGGAACCCGATTCAGTGCCTGTGGGCTTCCATGCTATTTGGCGGCGCGCAGGCCATCGGCCCAGCGTTTCAGTCTGTTGGCATAGAGTCCTACTACTATCTGTTCAACGCCGCACCGTACATTCTTACACTGCTGATTATGATTGTGACCTGCTCCCCACAGCGAACGCTAGCAGGCTCGCCAGGAGCCCTGGGAAAAGAAGATTAAACAGACAACAGCGACAGCCTTAAAACAATGTTAAAACAATGACAGGAACCAAACCCAAAACGCTCAAGCTAGCGGTAAACGGCACGCTAATGCAAGGGCTAGCGCTGTGCCCAAATCTGTTGAATGTAGGCGCTACATTTGAACGGGAGACACGTACCACCCCCAACTACCGAATCTGGACGATAGATGACAACTATCCCGCCATGCTCAAGGTAAAAACCGGCGGCGTGGCGATAGCAGTAGAAGTATGGCAGGTGCCGTTAGCGGGATTGGGCATTGTGCTCTCTCAAGAGCCGCCCGGATTAGCCATAGGCAAAGTAACGCTAGCAGACGGCGAAGAAGTGCTAGGCGTAATCGGTGAGCCGCTAACGGTAGAAGGGAAAAAAGAGATTACAGAATTTGGGGGATGGCGAGCTTACCAGGCAAGCCTATAAAAACAAAGACAAGCCGTACAAATCCAAGGCAGACCAAGTCTAAGACTACTCTCCCTGCCCGGACTTATTGTTTTTTAGCCCTATTGCTCTATTAGCCACTGTTTCGGGCTGAAGCGGCGAGAGAATGACATAGCCCGTATCAGTGATAATGACAGCCCGCGTTCGCCGCCCGTAGGTAGCATCCACTAGCTGGCTCACATTTCGCGTATCTGTGATGATGCGCTTAATTGGCGCAGACTCAGGACTCACAATCGCAATCACCCTATCTGCCGAAACAATGTTGCCGAATCCAATATTAATCAATTAGCTTTCTCCTTAATTGTATCGTCTTAGGATCGACAACTAAATAGAAGTCGCATTTAGAAATCGGTAGGTTTTGGCTAACGCCCATGGCGACGCAAGCGAACGACTACGCTTAGCCATCGACAGTTACCGAAACCGCGCCCTGAGCGTAGTCGTTGGCATAGTCTGCCGCAGGCATAGGGCAGCTAGCCAATCGATCTATTTATTAAATCCTTGGTCCTTAATCGTTATTCAAAGCCTTTATCCTTCTGGTGGTGGTCCTGGTGGTCTACCGTTTGCGCCGCCGGGCGGCGGTCCCTCTGGTCTGCCTTCTGGCCTGCCTTCCGGTCCACCCTCTGGTCTACCAGGTCTGTCGGTAGCGGCTGTAGCGTCGCACAGTTCTCCTTCGCCGTCCCCATCAAACCTGCACCCTGTCTCCCCTTTGAAGCAGCCGACGATTGCATTGCTTCCAGGCGTCCCTACGTGGTAGTGATAGCCGCGCACCTCATCGTACTGACCACCACACTGATCTAGCCCAGTGGCTTCATTGCCCTGCTCGTCTGTCCGGGCATATAGGCCATAGCCGTCGAGCATGTAGCCAATTAGAGGCGCATGGCCATCGCCTTGAGCGACTTCGGTGGTACAGCCAGTGTGAGCATGATAGTGATAGCCCTCATTGAGATTCACATGTCCACCACAGTCATCAAAAGGCGCTAACGTATAGGCACCCAGAATTGCTTCAGTCGGCGCAGGTGGATCAAAATTTACCCCATTGAAAGCAACACCAATAGCACCACGACCCAATTGGCTAGGCGTCTCCTGCTCTACCGCACTGATCGGCACCACATAGGTTGTAGTCAGGTCATCTTCCACATAGGCGAGTAGGCACTGCACGCAGTAGTTGTTGTAGGCCTCGTCCACATCTGGGCGGGCCGCTGCGGCACAGGCTGCGGCTGAGCCCGTCACCCGAATAGAGCCATCCTCCTCGTAGAGCTTCCACCCGTCGTCGCTGTAAAAGGTGTCTAAATTTTCAACAAAAGCACCGTCTACGTCATTCATCTGGCCGTCTTCTGGCCAGATGCCACCCGCTTCCGCTGAGTCGGCGATTGTCTCTGGGCACCAGGGGCCCGCTTCATGATCCACCGGAATGGAGGCGACTGTAAACCGGTAGCAGGTTGTTTCGGTACCACCTGATAGCGTACAGGGTTCTTGTGTAATATCACTGGCCAAACCCGCTTCTAGGAACAAAGTGGGGTCGATATCCATCGCATCACCAGCAACCGCCGCAGAAGTGTCAGCCGCAGAGTCAGTCACAGAAGTGTCAGCCGGAGCTTCAACTTGTTCTCCAGCGGTTTCCTCTATTTCATCACAGCCCAAAGCCAGAAATGAGATAATAACCAAACCCAAAAGAGAGAGTTTGCGTCTACGTTTTACGGGCAAAAGAAAAGCCTCCTCACACAGTAGTTAAGTGCTAATAGCCAAATGCTAAGAACAGAGCCTGTATATCAGCATTTGTATTAGAAATCGCACGTTACATAGCTTATAGACACGCCATCGCTGCATTTAGTCGAATAATTCGATAAATGGTAACGATATTGACACTATAAGGAACTTAGTGGCTTGTCATGTGCCAATTAGCTAGGGCAAACTAGCCAAAGGTCATGTGCTTAATGGCTAGTATTTGTTCATAACAATGGTGGGCGACGTTTCGCTTGCTAGGGTTAGATGTGATCAGGTTTTTGACCAATGCCCCAACAACCGAACCTGCTATATCAGCGCTACCGCTCCATTGCACTCGTGGTGTATACCGCCGTGCTAGGGGCGGGAGTCGTCGATTGGCTCTATGGTGGCATTGGTCCGAGGGCGCTGGTTGGTGGCCCTAGGAATGAGACCCTGCGCTTTTTGCTTTTTGGGGTGGCGGTGTTGGTTTTAGTCGGCCTTGAGCTAAAGGGTGCAGGCAAAGCTAGCTTTGAGAACGTTAACAAAGTTGAGCTGTCACCATTCGTTGCCCGGCTGTTCTTCTTTTTGGTCGCTTGCGCGGTCACCGATCTCAACTACTCACAAATTCTGTTTTTACCCATTCTTTTGTATAGCTACCTGGCAGTTAGCAAACGCTTAAGCTTTTTTATTGCTTTTGTGGGTGTCGCCACGCTCTTTGGCCTCAACACGACTCGAATCGATTTTATGAAGCCGCCACCGCCGCCCCTTTTAGCCGATGGGCTGGCTCGCCCAAGGCCGGCCACAGGAGCAACTCAAGGCGGTAGCCTAATTGACAGAAGCATGGGCTCACTGATCACACTGCTGTTTACACTGCTGTTAGCTAGAGCGCTGTCACAGGCCACTCAAGCACAGCAAAAGCTCTCCGGATTGCTGTCTTCTTTAGAAGCCTCTCATGTTCAGCTCAAGCAATACTCCAACCAAGTAGCAGACTTAGCAGCCACAGAAGAGCGCAATCGTTTGGCCCGTGACATTCACGATAGCTTGGGCCATCACTTAGCGGCAATCAACATTCAGCTAGAAAAAGCCAACGCCTACAAACAGCGCGACCCAAACCGCGCCTACGAAGCGGTCAATCACGCTCAGCGAACGGTACAAGACGCCTTAAAAGATGTGCGTGAGTCGGTGGCTAGCCTGCGTCAAGAAAGGGGATCATTCTCCTTTAAGGAATCTCTGAAAGAACTTATCACTCGGATGAACCACAGTGAGCTATGCATCACGCTTGAGCAAACGGGAGACTGCTCGCACTACAGCAGGCTGAAGCTCATGACGCTGTATCGGGTCGTGCAAGAGGGCCTCACAAATGTACATAAGCACGCGCACGCTAGCCAGGTGAATATCGTTATTAGCTTTGGCCCTCAGGCTGCTCATCTTAAGCTGACTGACAATGGTACTGGCTTTGACACCACCGCTTGGAAAACAAAAACTCAACAGCCCATCGCCCAAGGTCTGACCGGCTTGCAAGAAAGAGTCAGCTTAGTTGGCGGCACCCTCAGCGTTGAAAGCCACACGCAGGGTACAGCAGTAAAGCAGGGAACAGCAGTAAAACAAGGAACAGTGTTAACCAGCATGATTCCTCAGACAGTTTCGATAGAACGTCCGTCCTCGGAAACACTGACATGAATACAACAATTCGCATACTGCTTGTAGACGACCAGTACCTCGTTCGAGAAGGGATTGCGTCTTTGCTAGAACTAGAAAATACCGTAGAAGTAGTGGGGATGGCAGAGAATGGCAAAGATGCGATCGCCCAGGCACTCAAGCTCAAGCCCAACATTATTCTCATGGATGTGAGAATGCCAGAAATGAACGGCGTAGAAGCCACCGCCAAAATAAAACAGGCGCTCCCCGCCTGCCAAATCATCATGCTCACCACTTTTGATGACGAAGAATTTATCGTACAGTCACTTCTAGCAGGAGCCTGCGGCTACCTGATGAAAGACATTCCACCAAAAGACTTGGCGCAAGCCATAAAGTTGGCGCACACCGGTATGTTTCAGCTGGCACCAGAGGTAGCAGGCAAGCTAATTGGCACCCTTAAAAACAAATCTGCAAGTGCTAGTCCACAGCCGCAAATAGAGACATCACTCACGACAAGAGAACTGGAGGTACTAAAACTTCTGGCCAAAGGAAAAACAAACAGAGAGATTGCCAAAACGTTCAACTTGAGCGAAGGGACCGTTAAGAACCACGTGTCTAATATTTTGATGCGATTGGAATTGCGCGATCGCACCCAAGCCGCCGTCTACGCCGTAGAAAACGGGCTGAGCTAGCACCTTACGGATTGCGCTCTACTTAGCCGTTATCAAATAGGCCGACATCAAATAACCCATCGTCAAAGCGAGTCAGCCAACCTTTTTCTCGGGCGCTTCTTTAAGCGCGACCGCCAGCCAATCGTAAACCTGATCGAGCTGATTGACCGTTAGCAATTCATACTGCCACAGTGCGATTGGCAGCAAATACAAATCTTTTTCAATAAACCTAATCACTTTCTCTAGCAGCAGCTTAGAGATTGAGAACTCCTCTTGCAAGTACTGAAGAAACTGGCGGTGAATGTCATGTCTCATAGTCGTCATCTCTCTTGTGAGTGTGTTCTGTGAATATGTTCTGTGAGTGTGTTCTATGAATATTTTTTAGAGCCCACTGATAGCGCGTTCGAGTTCAACAATGGACTGGTTGTAGGCCGTTATCGCTTGAGCCTGTGTGCTTTGGGCATCTGTCAAGTCGCTTTGGGCCGTTAGCACTTCTAGCTGAATGCCGACCCCCGCTTGAAAGCGTAGCCGAGCAAGCTCCAAGCCTTCTTCAGCAGAGACAACACCGACCTCAGCTGCCGCAATTTGTTCTGATTCTGATTGAACGCTGAGGTAGGCAGTTTCTATCGCTAGGCGAATTTGGTCTTGTTGATCGGCTAGCTCACTGACGGCGATGGTCTCTGCTGCATTGGCCTGTTCAACTTGCGCTCGTGCCACACCGCCGTCATAAAGCGTCCAGCTCATATCCAAACTAATGCTGAGGCCATCTTGCCAGCTGTTGACCGAGCTAGTGGTGCTAATCAAGCTGTTGGAAAAATCGTATCCGGTCGACAGGCTAAGCTCTGGGGAGAGTTCAGCAAGGGCTAATCTAGCGGTGTTTTGTTGAATGGTTTGCTCCAGCCGCTGCTGTGATAGTTCTGCCCTGGTGCGATAAGCCTGCTCAAGGGTTTCTTCTAGGCTCAAGGACCAGACAGGTCGACGGGCGATCGCCTCTACAGACAGCACTTCTGTTGTTTCGCCAATCCCTAAAATCTGGGCCAAGCTCCTCTGTGCGATCGCCTGATCATTCTGAGCACTCAATAGGCTCACTTGGTCATCTGCAAGCTGAGTCTGCGCCTGCAAGCTATCGTAGCGAGTACCGGCACCCACCTCCTCTCTCAGTTCGGTATCTCGGAGATTTCGTTCAGAATTAGCGACCGCAGCCTGACTAATGCGCACCGTTTCAACGGCATTTTGCAGCTCATAGTACAGCGTAGCGATATCCAGCCGAACCGTTTGTCGAGTAATTTGCAAGTTAAGCTCACTCACCTGCAGCTCAGCCGACGAAATATTCACAGCCGCCTCTCGACGACCAAAGTCTAAAAGTGTATAGCTCAAGTCAATGCCACCATCTAGGCTATCGCTATCGTCACTGTCACTAAGAATCGGAAATGAATAATCTCCACCAGCCGAAACTGTGACCGTTGGCTGATAGTCTGCCTGCTGTTCTCGCAGCGCCGCCTCAGCCTGACGAATAGAAATTACCGCTTGTTCAATATCACGATTAGACTGGTCGGCAATTTGAAAAGCCTGTTCTAACGTGATCGCAGTAGGCAAATCTGCTTGAGAAATCAGATCAGAAACGACAACAGACTGTGAGGAGGCATTCTCCCAATCGCCAGTACGCTCAGATGCGAAAGCAGGCGATATCAATGAACAGAAAATAGCTGCACCAATGAGCAATCGGTATCTCATTAGGGCTCTCGAAAATACATACATAAGCCAGCAACCGGCAGGTAGATAGGTAAAGTAGAATAAGCACTATGAAAGACTGTTGCTAACCGCAAAAAGATACTGAAAAAACACTGGGAAAATACCGAGCACTAAATACCTAACCCTGGCTCAGGTGTCATAGTTCCCTCTGACAGGTACTGTAGCAGCTGTCGATTTTGTTCTACCGATAGTATCGCCAGCACACGCTGAAAAGATTCTCGAAAAACCGCGTCAACAGCAGCCTGCTGATAAGGTGAAAGGTCAATATTAATATCTTCAAAAGTCCAGGTTTCATTCCCGGTCGCATCAGAAATGGTGCTCTGAGAAGACCGCCATTGACTATACTGACGCTCTGTCAGAATGACGTGCAGCCGTTGTTCTAACAATGCATCAATCTCAATAATCTGGCGAGTTTGAACCTCGTCTAGATTCAGCACTTGCAGCCATTCGGGCAGCTGCGTATCAGTAGATATCTGTGACGACTGAGCGGCGATAATAGCAGAAGAGTTGGTAGTACTTGCTTCTATTGCAGGTAAGGCAACCGTCATACTGATACAAGTACAAAGGCCAATATACGCTGTTGTCATTAAAACTTTTCTGAAAGATTGCATACTATCTTCCCCTAAAAAACAATATCCATACGTTCGCACACTTGCTACAAAAGCGATATTCAGTAAGCGAATATTAGAAGAATTATCCGTAAAGAGAATCAGCGAAAAGTCACGTTATCAAGCGAAAAACCCGCAAAAAGTCATATCCATGCATCCGTCAAACGTCATGGGTCATCCGTGTTGAAATTTGTAGCAGCGCGCAGCAAACGTCATGCACGACAATTCGCACGGCAATGATGAGGATTCCTGCGTGGGCTACATATTTTGAGTATTAAGTAACCGCGTGAAACCGCTAAACTTAAAAGCCCATGCCTACTAAGTCGTTCTTCATGACTGCCCACCATGACCAAACCGCTTCTGCCTCCTGGTAACTTCGGTCTCCCCTTCATCGGCGAGACGCTCAAGTTTTTCACAGACCCCGACTTTGCCCGCAAACGCCACGCCGAATTCGGCCCCGTTTTCAAGACCCGCTTACTCGGTAGCCCCACTGTCTTCGTCAAGGGACCCGAAGGCAACCGCTTAATCCTCACTAACGAAAACGAGTACTTTCGGGTGAGCTGGCCGCCCAGCGTCAAAAAACTGTTGGGCCCTCTATCACTGGCACTACAGTCTGGCCATGTTCACACAGCGCGGCGGAAGCTACTGGTACAGGCCTTTCAGCCACGGGCTTTGTCAGGATACATCCCTGCAATGGAGGAGATTAGCGATCGCTATTTCCAATCCTGGCTCACCCAAACAGAACTCACCTGGTACCCTCAGCTGCGCGACTACACGCTCGATATCGCCTGCAAACTACTCATCGGCCTCGACAACGGCTCCGAAACCAAGCTAGGCGCACTTTTTGAAACCTGGTGTGCAGGTCTATTTAGCCTGCCAGTCAACCTACCTTGGACAGGTTTCGGCAAAGCGTGGCGCAGCCGAGAGCAGCTGTTGAACGAAATTGAACAGCTCATACGAAACCGCCAAATTCTGCTGCAAGCCAACCCCGAACGACCAGAGACAGATGCGCTAGATATTATGCTGAACGCACGCGATGAAGACACCGGGGAGAGATTAAGCATTGAAGAACTGAAGGATCAGGTGCTGCTGCTACTGTTTGCTGGGCACGAGACCTTGACCTCTGCGATCGCTAGCTTCTGCCTCCTCATGGCCCAAAACCCCGCAGCCATGACCAAAGCCCGCACAGAACAATCACAGTTTGCCAGCCAACCGCTCTCACTAGCACTGTTCAAAGAAATGTCCTACCTCGACCAGGTCATCAAAGAAGTCATGCGGCTAGTACCGCCCGTAGGCGGCGGCTTCAGGGAAGTGCTGAGCGACTGCGAATACGGCGGCTTTAGCATTCCAAAAGGCTGGTCTGCCCTCTACCAAATCAACTCCACCCACAGTGATAGCGACGTCTTCCCCAATCCCAAAGACTTTGACCCAGACCGCTTTGCACCAACAGCAGAAAAGCTCAAACCTTTCAGCCACGTTCCCTTCGGTGGCGGCTTACGCGAATGCATCGGCAAAGAATTCGCCCGGCTAGAAATGAAAGTGTTTGCCGCTCGGCTGCTGCGCGAGTATCAATGGACGCTGTTGCCAGATCAGGACTTGAGCATGGCAATTGTGCCTACGCCCAAGCCTCGCGGCGGGCTGAAGGTACGCTTCGAGCAACGAACAAATTCTGAGATTCGCTTCAAGCAGCGAACAAGCTCCTAGTCTCCAGCCTCTGTCAAGTGCCGATTGGCAGGGTTCATTTATGACCTTTGCAAGATTTCAAAGTCAAATTTGTACGATACGGTAGCTGCATAAAAATTAATCACTACAAAAATAAAATAGACGCTAGGTCAGCTGTGGCTATAGCTCTATCAGAATTCTGTTGTATGTGTCACAAACTACAGTGGACCATTCATGTTTTTATATAATCAAAAGCCGCGAGGGCAACGGTTCATTGACTAACAACAGGACTGACAGCGAGGCTGACAACAGATTTGATCGCGTTTTGTTTCAATTTTCTCTTCATCAGCGCAGACTAAGCCCTACTTCCATGCAATGCAATGCACACCGTAGTATGCCACGCAGTAGCCTTCAAGCTTGGCTACTGCCCCTACTTTTGACCGCCAGCTGCGGTACGCTACCAGCAAGCGAAGCCCAGTCAGGACCAGGCGGTGGGCAAGGTGGGCCGGGCGGCGACCGGAATGGACCAGTCGCGGTACAAACGGCCACGGCAGAAACCGGCACTCTCAATGGATTGCTGACCTACACGGGCACCACTCGGCCCGCACAGCAGGTTGCATTGCGATCGCAGGTATCCGGCGAAGTCATTCAGCTGTCAGCCGATGTCGGCGACCCAGTTGATCGCGGTATGCTGCTTGCCCAGCTCGACGGCGATCTGCAAACCACTGACCTCAACCAAGCCCAAGCCGAACTCGCCACCAGACGAGCCCAAACTGTACAGGCCGAAGTCTCGATCGCGGATGCACAGGCGTCTGTCGTGCAGGCCCAGGCGACCCTCGACCAAGCGCGAATCGATGCACAAAGGCTGCGATCGCTCGCCAACGAAGGTGCCATCTCTCTTCAGCAGGCCGAAGCCGCAGAACTCGCCGCCACTAACGCGCAGCAGGCCCTTCTCTCCGCCCAAGCTCAGGTTGCGGCACAAAGGCAAGCGATCGCTTCCGCTACCAACCAAATCGACGCGCAGCAAGCCGTTGTCGCCCAAAGCCAAAGGCAGCTTTCCTACGCCGATTTGCGATCGCCGCTCACAGGCGTTGTTCTCTCCAGACTGGTTGACCCCGGCGACTTTGTTCAGTCGGGCGCGACAGTTCTAGAGCTGGGCGACCTCAGTACGCTAGAAGTCACCGTACAGGTTTCCGAGCTTGATATTGCGCAGCTCAGCATAGGGCAAGCCGCCCGAGTTGAACTCGATGCCTTTCCTGGAGAAGGCAGCCTACCTGGGCGAATTGAACAAATTGCTCCTGTGGCAGATGGCGTTTCGCGTCTGATTCCCGTGCAGGTCACGCTGCCTAGCCCCGATGTCCGCATTGGCAGTGGGCTACTAGCACGAGTCACCTTTGCACCAGAGCAAAGAGGCGCTCAAATCCCAGTTGTTGTACCCGTAAGCGCTTTAGAAGTTGGCGAAGACGAGAGTACGGTATTTGTGATTGAAGGGAGCGGTGAACAGGCAAAGGCGATCGCTCGCCCGGTAAGAACAGGGGCGCGCAATCAAGATCGGGTAGAAATTCTCTCGGGGTTAGCCGCTGACGATGCTTTTGTTGTGCAGAGCGATCGCCCGCTAGATTCAGGTCAAGCCATACGCCTCAGCATTTTGTCTGAACAGGACTCCTGACAAAACAACAAACCATGCGCCATTCCTAATAACAGACCCGCAGTTATAAACAGGCCACCCAAAGCGAGAACTAAAAAATGGCACAGCCCACTGCTCCAGCGAATACCGATGCAAATATAGGCAATAATTCTCTTCCAGGTAGTAACGGCAGGGCGAACAACAGTACAAATAACAGTGCGGCAAGTAACAGTGCGGTAAGTAACAGTAGTGCAAGTAATACTACAAACGGTCTTAGCTTAAGTACCCTCGCTATTCGGCGACACATCGCCACGCTAGTACTCACAGTCGCGATAATCGTGCTGGGTATATTTTTCGTCCAACAGATCCCGGTCGATCTGCTACCTTCAATCACCTCCCCTCGCATCGGTGTAAGAGCCGATGCACCAGGCGTCTCACCAGAGGTTGCCGTTGATGAAGTCACGCGCCCGCTAGAAGAAGCCCTAGCCGCCACAGAAGGCGTTGTTCAAGTCGTTTCACAAACCCGCGAAGGGCGCATCAGTCTAGACCTTTACTTTCAGCCCGGTGGCGATATCGACCAGGCATTAAACGACACTACAGCTACCCTCAACCATGCGCGCAACAGACTTCCCGATACCATTGGTCAACACCGCATATTCAAGTTCGATCCGTCACAGCTACCCGTGTATGAAACTGCCCTCACATCTCCCTCATTACAGGGCGTCGCGCTAAGAGTCTTCGCTGATCAAGAGCTAGCTCGCGAACTCATCACGGTGCCTGGCGTAGCAAGTATCGATGTCTCCGGCGGCGTGCAAGAAGAGATTCGCATCAATCTCGATCCATCCAGACTACAGGCGTTAGGTCTAGGCCTTTCAGATGTTCTAGACGCCCTTTCCGAACGAAATTTAGATACCTCCGGCGGACGCATTCAGGGCCCCGATAGCGAGCCCCTAACCCGTGTAGCCGGGCGATTTCAGCAAGCAGACGAAATCCGCAATTTGATCTTCGAAATCGACGGTGGCTCTACAGATGTAGACGAACAACAAACCTCTTCTCGACAGGTCTACCTGCGTGACTTTGCCGAAGTGATCGATGGCACAGAAGATCAGCGCGTCTTTGTTAGCCTAAATGGCGAACCCGCAGTAAAAGTCAGCATTCAAAAGCAGCCCGCTGCCAACACAATCGCAACCGTCGATGGGGTAAAACAGCGGCTCGCAGACTTAAAAGCATCGGGGCTCATCCCAGAAGACATGGTGCTCAATGCCACGCTCGATGAATCTATCTTCATTCAAAACTCAATTCAAAATGTCGCTATCTCCGGCCTAATTGGCGCAGGGCTAGCGGGTCTCTCAGTGCTCCTTTTCCTCGGTTCACTCAGACAAACGCTGATCATTGTAGTAGCGATTCCACTGGCGACACTCGTCGCAATTTTGCTCATGGGCATATTTGGCCTTTCGCTCAATGTCTTTAGCCTCGGCGGCTTAGCACTCGGAGTGGGAATTGTTGTTGACAACGCCATTGTCATGCTAGAGAACATTGTTAAAGGCGTACAGCAAACCAACAAACCCGTCATTAGGCAGGCCGAGGTGAGCAGCCGAGAGCTAGAATCTGCGCTGTTTGCCTCTACCACAACAAACCTAGTCGCCGTGCTGCCTTTCCTACTGATTGGTGGATTTATCTCCCTATTATTCAACGAGCTAGTGATTACGGTGAGCTTTGCAGTCGCGGCCTCACTGGTAGTAGCACTGACGGTGGTGCCCGCGCTGACATCTCGATTACTCGATGTAAAATGGTCTAGCGGGGGCAGCAACTGGTGGCTGATTCGACAGTTTGACCTACGATTGCAGGGACTCACTCAGCAGTATGGCAACGCTTTGAGCTGGGTGCTTCGGCGACGGATTTTAGCCATTGTTGTCGCATTTCTCCTATTCGGTGGTAGCAGCTTCCTCATGGTGGGCAACATCCCACAGGAAATCCTGCCGAGCATTGCGACCGGACAAGCCAACGTTAGGGTCCAGTTTCCACCAGGCACTACCGCCGCTGAGAATCGTCAGGTAATGAGCGCAGTCGATGATTTAATTCTAGAACAGCCCGAGATTGAATATGCCTTCACCACCTCAGGCGGGTTTCTTTTTGGCAGCAGTACCAGTGAAAATGCGCTGCGGGGCTCTAGTACCCTGACCCTGATGCCAGGGACAGATGTTCAGGCGTTTAGCGATCGCATGACCCGCGAATTCAGCCAGTTCAACCTAGTCAAAACACGACTACGTGTATCTCCTGGCAACGTGCGCGGACTGATACTAAACAACTCTCCTGTACGCGGCGACGTAGACGTAATATTGCAGGGCAACAATGAACAAACCCTCCAAGAAGCCGGGGAATTGGTAATAGCCACACTCGATGAACAGGCTACCCTGGCAAGCTATTCACCCGATGCAGACCCGCCCCAACCAGAAATTCAAATCCGCCCTGACTGGGAACGTGCCGCCGACTTAGGCCTTTCTGCTGAAACCATCGGTGATACGGTGCAAACGGTGCTGACAGGGTCGGTGCCGACTCAGCTACAGAGAGGCGATCGCCTGGTAGATGTC
>JBHJIY010000097.1:0-32964 GCA_050042985.1 Phormidesmis sp.
GTGATTCCCGACGCCAAGTATCTGCTGCCTGACCCAATAGATACGCTGAAAGCAGCAGAACAGCTGGTAAAGGAAGGCTTTGCAGTACTGCCCTACATCAATGCGGACCCACTATTGGCAAAGCGACTGGAAGAAGTAGGCTGTGCTACTGTCATGCCTTTGGGTTCACCGATTGGATCTGGGCAAGGCATTCGTAATGCGGCAAATATTGAGATCATCATTGAGAATGCAAATATCCCAGTAGTGGTAGATGCCGGAATTGGGACGCCGAGTGAGGCGGCGTATGCAATGGAGCTAGGAGCCGATGCACTGCTGGTAAATAGCGCGATCGCACTCGCAAAAAACCCCGTTGCCATGGGCCAAGCGATGGGCATGGCCGCTGTAGCCGGTCGACTCGCCTACCAGTCTGGCCGCATTCCGGTGAAAGCTTACGCCAGCGCCAGCTCTCCTACGACGGGTACCATCGTCTAGGAAATTGCATTCGGCACCTTGCACAGAGCGAAGTCGTAAGTGGTAAATCAATGTAACGGGACTTAAGTTTTTCTTAACAATCGACAAATCGATTGCAGGGCAGGCAATTTATCTGTCTAAAGGGTCATTTATTCGCTGAAGGCTATGAAAAGAAGCGTCGATTTGTTAACATAACTTCATACAACCCGTTGAGAGCTAAATTTTATGCGTTACACAGAAGACGAGACTGGTTTGCTAAATAATTTTGCGGTTGAGCCCAAAATGTATGAAGCAGAGCCTCCTACAGGTAGCGAAAAGCGCAACTACATTATCCTAGGCAGCGTTGCAGCAACTTTGGTTGTTTCTCTGTTTGCGATCGCCGCTTCTGTTTCCTAGACTAATTCTTCTAGAAATTCAGATCTGATAAAAAGGCTCACCATATAAGGTGGGCCTTTTTTGCTTGCAGAACGAATGGCGTTCTATCTTCTGTAGAAGTATTTCCGCAGCATATTCATCGGAAGGATCTTTGCGGAGGGGAAAGTGTGAATACTGAAGGATAGATCATACGCTGCCTTCTCTATCTCTATCTTTTCTATCTATGGGGAACTTCACTATGCGCGATCGCCGCTCAGTCCGGCTACTGTCTACTGTTTTGCTCGGTAGTTTACTCAGCATATGGGTGTCGCCAAGTATAGCTTCAGAAATATCTTCACAGCAGTGGGTGCAAAATTACCAGCTGTTACCTTTTATAGAAGAAGACTCACTTGAAGGGGCACAACCGCTCAGTAGAAAGGACTTCGTTATCTCTATCGTTTCCTTCTATGACAATACTGAGCAATTCATAAGCGTAGGGAATGAGACAGCTGAAGAGTATGAGCGCGTTCATTTCCAGGCATTAGATGATATGCATCTTCGCATTGAGTGGACTCGGGAGGAAGCTGATAGGCTAATTGCCGAAGCAGAGACACTCACCAAACAACAGACAAAGCAACAGGACAAACGTCAGAGAGTAAAAGTAGATCTCGAAGACGCTGCTGCTGAGGAAAGTGCACAATTCTTAAAGGCAGAATTCGGCATTGATATGACAATGGCTGAGGGTTCTTTTCAGCTAGAGGAAGCGCTGAACGAGGAAGACTATATCCGTTACTTGCGTCAGGCAGAAGCCTTGACAGCGGATGTATGGTTCAATTCACCGTCTCTTACCGGGATGATGGAAATGAGTCGATTAGAAATTGAACTGAGACATGGTGACATAAGATCGGCTAATAGCAGTTTATTGGAACTGTTGAATGACTACGACCAAGTCAACGAGCTAGTGGATGAGCTGCGTACCGCGTTGAACCAGAACGAAGCGCTGGGTTCCCGCCACGACAAATCTACACAAGACGATTCCACAGTACAGAGGGCCTCTTCTCACAAATCGCTGGGGCTCATGATTAAAGCAGGAGACATCAGCCAGATTCCAGACATTTCACCCACAGATGAGATCTTTTTGCCATTAGATCGGCTAGCCAACACAATAGGTGTCGACGTAGTACAGCCCGATGGTAGATTCAACGGACAAGCTGCCATCACAAGAGG
The DNA here is from genome assembly GCA_050042985.1 of Phormidesmis sp. Classification (GTDB taxonomy): domain Bacteria; phylum Cyanobacteriota; class Cyanobacteriia; order Phormidesmidales; family Phormidesmidaceae; genus Phormidesmis. The sequence goes on from JBHJIY010000097.1 coordinate 2,032, forward strand.
CGAATTTGCAAGGTACATGCTAGAAGTAATGCTCAGGATGCCATACATGAGCAACACAGTTGCGGCGTTGCATCAGGCCAGCTACACCCGAGAAGAAATGCGTGAGGAACTACAAACCATTGAGCAAGATTTGCGGCAGGCGATCACACAGATAAACAGCCGCTAGTAGCCGCTCAGCTCATACGCTAGGCTAAGGCGAGAAAACGCTCACATCGCCAACCATCATGACAGCACACTGGATTTGTGGCCCCACCCGCAGCGGCAAAACGCAGCAGCTGATTGAGTTTGCGAGCGAGACGGGTGCATCTCAAAGGCAGCCGCTGCTGATATTTGCGGCCAATGGCGACAATCGGATGCTGCTGGCAGATCGGCTGACTGAGGCGTTGAGCGATCGCGTTGCCACCTTCACCACTTCGCCCGCCGGATTCATACAAGACGAAATCATTCTCTTCTGGCCGTTGCTAGTACAACAACTTGACACTGTGCAAGCTCAATTCCCGCTAAAGCTGCGACCTGAAAACGAGCAGGTATTGGCCACAGAGCTATGGCAGCAGCGGCTAGACGACGGCAGATTGCAGGTCGAAGGCTGGCGAGAGTCCCGCATGGTAAGGCGTACGCTGGACTTTTTGCAGCTGGCCTCTCAAGCAGGCGTCCCCACCGAAGAGATTCCAGCCATGCTCAAAGCAGGGATGCCAGGGTCACTAGCACCCGCCATCTTGTGGGATAACGTCGGCGAAGCCCTCACCCACTGGCAAAATTGGTGTTTGCAAAGGGGATTTTTGACTTACGGCATCATGAGTATGCTGTACTGGCAGCATTTGCTACCCATGCGGCAATATCAGCTACAGCTGTTCGCCCGGTTTAAAGGCATCCTCGCTGACGATGTAGACGAGTACCCGGCCATCAGCGCCGCCATTTTCTCTAAATTCATCGAAGCCAAGCGTCCTTGCTTACTGACCTACAACCCGCAGGGTAAAGTTCGCTTAGGATTAGGCGCAGATCCAGACGCGCTACTGCCACTGGCCGCACGCTGCCAAACAACGGAATTAGACTTACCCAGAACTGATTCACTTGGCAAGTGGGGCGACGCGTTTTCTCAGTGGGTAGAAGATCCGTTGGCGATGCCAACACTGCCAGACGAGGTATCACTATTGCAGGCGACCTCTCGTGGGCAAATGTTGAGGATTACTGCGGAGGCGATCGCACTCGCTATAGAAAGTGGCCAAGCCCAACCCGACGAAATCGCCGTCATCGGCCCAGGCCTAGACGCCATCGGCCGCTACAGCCTGATCGAAATCCTCAGCAACCGAGGCATCGCTCTAGAATCACTGAATGACCAGCGCCCGCTGGTGAGTTCGCCTATGGTGAGAGCACTCTTGTCTTTGTTGGCGCTGATGTATCCAGGGTTGGGGAGGCTGGTGGATAGGGATGCGATCGCCGAAATGCTCGTCATCCTCAGCCAAAGTCTCTCCCCCTCTCCCCCTCTCCCTTCTCCTACATCAATAGAATCCACCAATACCTGGTTTGATCTCACCGCCATCGATCCTGTCCGCGCCGAACTCATCGCCGACCACTGCTTCATACCCGACATCGAAAACCCACGCCTACTCCCCGCCGAAACATTCGCCCGCTGGGACCGCCTCGGCCACCAAACCGTAAACGCCTACAACAGAATTCTCGGCTGGATAACAGAACAACAACAAACCCAAGAGCGACAGCTCGCTCTCAACCCACGCAAGCCGCTCAAACCCATATTCATCATCGACCGCATCATCCAAGACTTTTTGTGGCGTGGCAACAACCTCCCCTACGACCAACTGGCCACTCTACGCGAGCTCACCGAAACCGCCCAGTACTTCTGGGAAGTAGAAGACCGCCTAAACCTCACCGACAAATCTAGAACAAAGTCCAACAAACCAGCACTAAGCGACGTAGGCCGCTTCATCCAGCTCATCCAAAAAGGCACCGTCTCCGCAAATCCCTATCCAGTCAATCCACTCTCACTAGGCCGCAAAGGCGTCACCCTTTCCACCATCTACCAATACCGAGCCCAGCGACTCAGCCACCGCTGGCAATTCTGGCTAGATGCAGGCTCCCCTCTCTGGGCCAGCAGCGCCGGAGAACTCTTTGGTGCACCTCTCTTTTTGCAAAGCTGGCCCGGCAGACAAATCACGCTAGTAGAAATGGAAGAAGCCAATGAGGCAAACCTTAGCCGAACGCTGCACGACTTGTTAGGACGTACAAAAGAGAAAGTGTTGTTGTGCCACAGCGAGTTAGCACTAACAGGACAAGAACAAATGGGACCGTTGCTATCACTGGTAGGCGCAGCTGAACCTGTCGATAACGGCTTGGTAAGCGCGACGGCGTAGCTCTACATAAAACGGTTTGTCCCACTTTTGCAAGTGAGCTATTTCTACGGGGTCAGGCAAAACGGTTTGAGATAAGCTAGGGCTATAAACCACAATATCGGGACTTCAGCTAGGCACGGATAACCATGATTTCTCGATTTTTTGGACTGACAGCTCGCTCAGTATTAGTTCTTTCCGCAATCGGAGGCTGGCCAGAACGCTGATCGAATATGACCAGCCAGCCGGTGGTGAGGCCCACACCAGTGAGATATTTATCTAGCTGTGCTAACCCTGCCTTCAGAGGATCGGATCTGCCGTCACGCCAACCCTTCATCTCTATTGCCAGCATCGTTTTCTCATACTGCAAAAGAAGTGCTAACCGATCTTAGCCGATAGCGTACACTCTGGTGAGCAAGCCTCCGCCATTCACTACACGATGCAAAAAAGCCATTAGTACAATGTGCGGCGCAATCTCATGATAAGGCGCAGTTGCTATCATCGGCTGACCATGCTGTCGCCAAAAAGCCAAAAAGGAAGTCAACAATTGATCGATGTCCAAATCACCTTGCTCAGTGAGCCAAGTAGGTGTCACAGCAGGGAGAGATGCAATGGCAGAAAAAGCCAAATTCTTCGGCACAATCTCTTGATAAATTGGATTAGCTATGACCAGTCCACCCTGCTCGTCACGTCGGCACAATCCTAAATCCAAAACATACTGAACATCATCAGGCGCAACATTTTCTAGAAGTCCTCCAGACAGCATCGGCTCTATCACAGTCTGCACACGGGGTTCTCTTAGCCGTTCGGCCAGGCTGTCTAAGTGAGTATCCTGACGATCGATTAAAGTCTTTTTGGCCTGTTCGACATGGGCCAAGGTCACAGATTCAGCAACGCTTTGAACAAGTTCTTCTACGGCTTCTTTTGCGAGCGCATTCACTAACCAAGGCTGCCCTTGCGTCAAATAAAAAGCCCGCTCCACCGCTTCATCTGTAAAAGCCTGTCCCGTCTCTTCTGTATGCTGGGCATAGAGCCGCTTCACTTCCTCATGCGTGAAGTTTCGCAGTGTAAAAGATCTCACCTTTATATTGAAAGGGCTTGCCGTATTTAGTCGGTCACTGCCACCAGCAGCGACCTTATAGTCTCGAACATCGCGCATGCCAACGAGTGCTAACGACTGTGGAAAGCTTTCTGGTCTACTAGGATAGCCGTCACGTAGCTGTCGTAATACAGACAGCAAAACGTCACCTTTCAACGCATCTACCTCATCAATAAAAACAACCAGAGGACGCGCAGAAGTTTCAGCCCATTCACTCAAGGCTCCGGCCAGCCTGGTTCCTGGCCCTACGGTTGCGAAATCAGGCGGTTGCAAGTCAGCGGGCAAACGGCTGCGGGCGGCTCTTTGCCAAGCGCTCAAAATATCTAATTCTGCTCGTTCAATATCACTTTGATAAGGCGCGCCTACTTCCGCAGAAACCATGATTGCGCTGTATCGGCCACTTTGCGTTAGCCTTTCTGCCAATGCCAACATGGCGGTAGTTTTGCCCGTTTGCCGAGGGGCGTGAAGCACAAAATAGCTTTCTTGCTCGATCAAACGCTCCAGCTGAGGAAGGCGCTCGGTAGGGGAAAGAGTGTAGTGCTTTGCCGGGTTGCAAGGGCCAGCAGTGTTAAACCAACGTGTCATGGGCGTATCATAGGCCAAGTCTTTAGTCCCTTGCAAACCCATGAACCCAAAAGAAAAGCCTACTAAAGACAAAACGGCTACTGAGCTTTTTCCACCAGAAGGAAAGGGAATTTCGCCATTCCATCCCAATCAGCTGCTGAATATTTTTGGCGCACCTAGGGAGTTTTTTAGTACTGAAACAGCACTGGGTAAGCCGATTAATGTATGGCTCGCGACTTGGCTGATGGGATTTGCCACTGCTTTTACCAATATCAATCGCAGCGTTGTTGCCTTTAAGCGCGGAGACAGCAGCTTAGAGCCACCCACCGAAATCCTTTCTTCGTGGAGCGAGCTGTGGATGGGCTTAGCGCTAGCGGGCTTTGTGTTGGGGATTCTTTTTTGGCTAGTAGGCGGATGGTGGTTTCGAGTTCGGCTGGTGCTCTCAGGTGCACCGGAGCCGGATGGGCAAATGGCCAGGCTGGTGTATGTGTATGCGGCTTTGGTGCGATCGCTCCCCACCCTCATCATCCTCATCACCTGGTCCTTCCTCTACCAAAACCTCGACGCAGCCTACGCCCAAGGCGGTATCTTCGTCTCTCAGTTTCTGGGTATCATCTTTCTCTTTGGCGAACTCATCACCGCCTACATCGGCGTCAAAACCCTATTTTCTGTAGACCAGCCTAGGGCCATTCTCTGGTTCATTTTCGCGCCCACCGTCTGGTACATCATCAGCATCGGCCAAAACCTACTCTCCTACTTCTACCTGTAAATATGGGATAAACAGGGGTCAAGTATGGACTTAGATCCGCCCATACTTGACCCATTTCACAGGCCCTCAGCTACCTATCGAGCATCGCCATTGGGGCGAGAGCCTTCAGCCCGAGCGCCTCTACGGCTACCCCGCTCTTCACGCATGGCTTCTAGCTGCTCTAGCTGCTCATCTGTCAGTACTGCGCTGATGTCCTCACGAGAATCTTCGTGGATAGCGCGCAGCTGCTCACGCTGAGTTTCACTGAGGTCTAGCTGACGGAATGCTTGACGTCCGCGATCTTCGCTACTCTCTAGCGTTGCCCGCTGCTCGGCGGTCAATACTGTTTGCATTTGCGCTTTTGCGTCGTCACGAATTGCTTCGATTTGGCTAGTTTGCGAAGCGCTCAAGTCGAGCTGTTCTAAAGAGTGACCACCACGGCGGCCGCCTTCGCCTTGGGCAGAAACCGAGTGGGTGACGACGAAAGGAGTTGCAAGTAGTGCAACCGCAGAGAAGCCAACCAAGGAAAATGTTTTGAGATTGAATTTCATGGATTTTTGAGTTGATTGTGGGTGGAAATATGCAAAGGCCAGGTTAATGTTGGCAAGCTGCGTTTTCCCGGTACGTTCCTAATTTATGCGGCGCATTGGTCATGTGAGAGGAGGAAAAAGTCATAACTGAGCCCATGACTAAAGTCATAACTTGGCTGCCACTACCCAAAGTTACGCAAACTTGAGGGGAGAATGAGTGCATACCAAACCATCAACTCACCGCGATCGCAGGCAGGCATGAACCGCGCCATTCAGCTCCACAACCATCCGTTTCGCTTCCTGCTGTATTTAGAGTGGGGACTGCTAGGCGTAGCGATTTTAAGTACGCTGGATTCGCCGCCTGCGCGACTTGGGAAAGGGCCCTTAAGAGATGGCCTGCGAGAAGGTGTCAGGGAAGGCGTCAGAGAGGGTTTAAGAGGAGAGTTCAGAGAGCCCGGAAGCGGTCCAGCCAGAGATGCGCTGAGCGATGCTTTGCTTCACGGACCTCCCAGCTGGCATCACAATCCGCTTTTAGCGATTACGGCATTGGTTTTATTTGGGTTGATAGGCTTGTACCTACCGGCAAAAACACTGCCGAAGCTAGGGCATACGCTAGGTCAATTTCTGCTAGTACTGGTGCCATCAGCCACTGTGCTTAGCGATGGGCGAACCTTCCCCTTTTTGTATTTAATCCTGGTGATTCGGGGCTGCCTGATGTACAACCTCACCGGAAGACTGGTGCTGACAGGTAGTGCCTTTGCACTATTTATTGGCAGTCTACTCTTTCGGCTGCAAACGCTCACTCGTATCGGTCGCAGGCTCCCACCCGACGCGCGCGATCGCCTGCAAAGCCTGGTCATGGGCCTCCAGCTCAACTTCGCTATTCTCTTTGGCCTTTCTCTACTGCTCGTGGTGCTACTCATCAACGCGCTACTCACCGAACGCCAGAGTCAGCAGCGGCTGCAAAGGGCCAACCACACCCTCAGGACCTCCGCGCAAGAAATTGAAAAGCTCGCAATGGACCAGGAGCGCAGCCGCATTGCTCGTGACATTCACGACGCTTTGGGTCATTCCCTGACCGCGCTCAATATTCAGCTGGAAAGCGCTGTGAAGCTATGGGAAAAAGACCCCGCCAAAGCGCAGCATTTTTTGGGTAATGCCAAAAGATTGGGTACGCAGTCTTTGCAAGAGGTCAGGGAATCGGTTGCGGCGCTCCGGCAAGATCCGTTAGCCGGGGAGACGCTAGAAAGTGCGATCGCTCACCTGATTGCAAACATTCAGTCCAATCCCACCAATCAAATCAACATCTCCCAGCAAATAACGCTTTCTGCCCCTCTGCCAAACAATCTCAAGATTTTGCTCTATAGAATTGTGCAAGAAGGGCTTACCAACATCGTGAAACATGCTAGGGCCCAGCAAGTAAGACTACAGCTCACCAGCTCTGCCGCTATTGTGACGCTGAACCTAGAGGACAATGGGCAAGGGTTCGACGTGGAACAAACAAAGTCAGGGTTTGGATTACAGAGTATGCGCGACAGAGCCGAATCCGTCAGCGGTACCTTCACAGTCAATAGCTCCACCCAAAAAGCAACCCACGGCACCAGCGTACAGGTGAGCCTACCCATCCAAAAAAGATAGAGAAAAGACAGACATTTATAACGACCAAATAACGACCAAAATCCCCATGATCAAAATCCTTCTGGTCGAAGACCAACAGCTGATCCGCGAAGGCCTGAGCGCCCTGCTCTCGCTTGAAGCCGACCTCAATATTATGAGCGAAGCTGAGAATGGCCAGATCGCAATGGACTGGCTAGCACAGCAATCCACCGAGCAGCTGCCAGACATCGCTCTGATGGACATGCGGATGCCTGTCATGGATGGGGTCGCGGCTACAAGCGCGATCGCTCAAAAATACCCCACCATCAAAGTCTTGGTACTCACCACCTTCGACGACGATGAACTCATCACCCAGTCTATGAATGCAGGCGCACAGGGCTACCTGCTCAAAGACACCCCTTCCGAAGAACTCGCTAGCTCTATTCGTGCAGTGGCAAAGGGCTACAGCCAGTTTGGCCCAGGAATCGTGCAAAAGATGATGGCACATACCGCCAAAGGGGGAACCCACTCATCTAGCCAAAGCCCATCGACGGAGTTATCTACTCTACCGCCAAAGATTCAAGCACTCACCCCTAGAGAAAGGGAAGTGCTGACATTAATTGGTCAGGGTGCCAGCAATAAAGAGATTGCACAGCAGCTGTTTTTGTCTGAAGGAACGGTGAAAAACTATGTGACTAGCGTGCTGAGCCAGCTGGATTTGCGCGATCGCACACAGGCTGCACTCCTGGCCGCACAGTGGATACAGACCTTCTAACTCGAATAGAAATCAAGCATTAATCAAAAAAATTACTCCCGACAATAAGATCCCGACCGAAATAGGGTACAAATAAGCTGTCAGTTATAACTAACTAATTTGATACATTCATCACACTTTTTTATTCAAGGTAGCTTGACGAATGTTACTTACGTTGCTCTAATTTGACTACTTATAGCGGCTGGGTAGTAAAGCTACCTCAGTTCTTCTGTTGTCTGTCTGTTGTAAATGCCCGCATCTGGGCCTTCTGTATCTTGGTCCACGTAGCTTAGAAAAAGCCCATACGCTAACACTCCCTATGAAGCCTTCTCATCCTGTCAATCCGATTCAATCAGCGCCGAAGCGCTACGCACCTTCTGTACCGATGTCGGTGTACCGGGAGTTGGCCGCTGAACTACGGGCTAACAAAGCAGTCATTGATTCTCTTAACAGTCGCAACCAGCAGCTGCTAGATCAAAATCAACGACTAAAGCAAGAAATTCATAACGTTGTCCAAGCCACGCTCAACCTAGGACAGTTCGCAGGCGTCGCGAGGCAAACCGCTCAAGAGGAATTCCCAGCAGCCATTGCACCCGATACCCTCGCCAAGCTGGTCAGAGCGCAGGGCGAAGCTCGAAAAGTGGTCACCGCAGAACCACTACCGGAACAAGCAATACAGCAAGCACCTCACCCGCAACCTGTTCCTCAGCCAGCCCCACACCCAGTCTTACAAACACCCTCACAAAAGAGAATCCCCAGGCCTATTCAAACCGCACCTTCTCAGGTAAAAAGCCCGGAGCGTGCACCCGCACCCAAACGAAAAGGTGCTAAGCCAGTAGCGCAGTCAGCCCCGCGCTCAGCAGCGCCCGCTCGTCAGCAGCGCGCAAACATGGTGCCCGCTTCAAAACCCTTGCCCAAGCTATTTACCGAGCAAAGTGGTGAATATCGAAAATCGGCCCTGAATGCCTCTGAAGACAAAGAAATTAGTGGCATTTGGCTGGCGCTTTCCATTATTTTGATTGTGGTGACTGCCTTTGGTGCAGGGTTCCTAATCATGAAGCCTTTGCTAAACGATCGCTAAAATCTCTTATTGTAATAAGCAGTCGCAGTGCCGGACAGTATTTTATCTGGCTCGTGCAATCGAACGAGCTACTCGTTAAGTCGGCCTAACATTGGGAGAACAGTACTGAAATTATGAAAAGAATTGAAGCGATTATCCGTCCTTTTAAACTAGACGAGGTAAAAATTGCACTTGTGAATGCTGGCATCGTTGGGATGACTGTTTCGGAAGTTCGCGGTTTTGGTCGACAAAAGGGGCAAACAGAGCGCTACCGAGGGTCTGAATACACGGTTGAGTTTTTGCAAAAGCTCAAGCTCGAAATCGTGGTAGAAGACACCCAAGTTGACATGGTGGTCAGCAAAATTATTGAATCTGCCCGCACCGGCGAAATCGGCGACGGCAAAATATTCATCAGCCCCGTTGATGAGATCGTCCGTATCCGTACAGGCGAGAAGAACTTAGAGGCGGTATAGATCGCTCATTTCAATAACCTGTTCCACGAAGACAAAAACACTGGAGAGGTAAACCTATGAGCACCCCTCTAGATACTCCTTGGAAACAGATTTTAGACTGCTACTTTCCGCAGTTTATGACCTTCTTCTTCCCCGACGCCAATTGTGCAATTGATTGGCGTCGGGGATTTGACTTTCTTGACAACGAACTTCAGCAGGTAACACGAGAGTCCGAAACCGGGAAGCGAATCGTCGATCGCCTAGTCAAGGTGTATCTACACAGTGGAGAGGAAAACTGGCTTCTACTACACATTGAAATTCAAAACCAAAAGGAAAAAGACTTCAACGAACGGATCTACATCTACTCAACTCGGCTGTTCGATAAATTCCGGCGACCAGTAGCTAGCTTTGCGGTTCTAGGTGATACCGACCGCTACTGGCGACCACAGTCTTTCCAGCTAGCAGCCCTAGGGTCTCGGCACGACTTCTCATTTCAGATAGCAAAGCTGGTGGACTATAGACAGCCAGGAGCACAGTGGTCGGAATTGCTAGAAACGAGTAATAACCCATTTGCCATTGTTGTACGGGCTCACTTGGCAGCGCAGGCAACCAAAGGTAAAGCCAGCCAGCAGCGGCGACAGCAACGGAAGTATAATTTAACCGTGGTGCTGTACGAGCGAGGATACAGCAAACAGGAAGTTATTGACCTATACCGCTTCATCGACTGGGTAATGACACTACCGCCAGCGTTAGAAGAGGTCTTTAGAGCAGACTTAGAAACCTACGAACGAGAAAAGAACATGCCGTACATTTCTACAATTGAACGGATGGGTGAAGCTAGAGGCGAAGCTAGAGGAAAGCTCGAAGGAAAGCTCGAACTACTTCATGTTCTATTAACAGCTCAAGTCGGGGGAATTTCTGTAGAAACGACTGAGCAAATGAAGCAGCTTTCCATTGAGCAAATGGATCAACTCGCTTTGGAGTCGAGAGGTTTTACAAGCATTGATGAGCTGACTGAATGGCTCAAGCAGAAGAATTCACCGAGCCTATAACGTTTTGCCTTCTTCCCTTTTGCCTTCTCCCCTGCGAAGCGCCGTAGAAAATCGCCTCCAATCCTATGCCAGATTCGGTGTCGATCTCGGACTAGAGCGCATTCAAGCAGTCCTTGTCAATCTTGGTAACCCGCATCAGCGCGTCCCGATTATTCACATCGCGGGGACCAATGGCAAGGGCTCTGTTTGTGCCTATCTTTCGGCTATTCTCACGGCTGCTGGTTACCGCACGGGTCGCTACACGTCTCCTCACTTGGTCAATTGGACCGAGCGTATTTGTATAGACGGCGAACCGATTAGCTGGGAAAATCTGCAAGCTAACCTGGACGATGTAGAAGAAGCTATATCAGCAGACGAGCCTATTCCCACACAGTTTGAAGTCTTTACCGCTGCCGCTTGGCAGTATTTTGCAACCCAAAGCGTCGACATTGCCGTTGTAGAAGTGGGCCTCGGTGGCAGACTAGACGCCACTAACGTGTGCGATTCACCATTAGCAACTGTAATTGTGTCCATTAGCCGTGACCACTGGCAGCGATTGGGCAGCACTCTAGCGGAAATTGCAGGCGAGAAGGCAGGTATTCTCAAAGCGGGTGTTTCAGCGATCGCAGGCCCTCTCCCCTTAGAAGCAACCAACGTCGTCACCCACCGAGCCACTGAGCTGCAAGCCCCTCTCACCTGGGTAACCCCTGCAACCGAAATCAGCCAAACCGCTGGCATCACAACTCTCAGCTACGACGGCATTGAGTATCCGCAAACCTTGCTGGGCAATCATCAGCGCATAAACTCGGCCTGCGCGATCGCCACCATCCAATCCCTCCGCACTCAAGGCTGGACCATCCCAGACACCGCCATCACCGAAGGAATGGCCACCGTCCGTTGGCCCGGCAGATTACAAAAAGCGCAGTGGCAGGGTCACGCTCTCCTCATTGACGGCGCGCACAATCCCGACGCCGCCAAGGCGCTGCGCACATACCTCGATCGCGCTGAACCGGATCGAAGTATCACGTGGCTCATGGGAATGCTCACCACCAAAGACCACGCCGAAGTATTTCAAGCTCTGCTAAGACCTTACGACACACTGCACTTAGTTCCTGTACCCGGTCATCTCAGCGCTGAGCCGAGTGATTTGGCCGCGATCGCACACCAGCGCTGCCCAAACCTCCACATCCAACGCCATCCAGACTTAGGCCAAGCCCTTACCGCTGCCGTACAAACTCAACCAGTTGTCTTCTGTGGCTCTCTCTACTTGATAGGCCATTTCTACGAGCATTATTCTTCATAGCCTATTGGTGTCAAATAGCAACCGGCAATCTTCCACTCACCATTCGCCTGCCGCTGCATCATGTAGGTCGCTCGAATCAGCTTCCCTGATTGATCTAGCAGCATCACCTGCTGAGCAGGCAACCCTTCAACTTGGTGCAACAACTCAAAGACGACAGAACGAGGACGATACACAGAAGGGTAAGCGACTTCTACCATCGCAGCAAATTTTTCAGCCGTGCCAAACTGCTGCTGAATGCCAGGAGCCGCGTGGATAAAAGCGGCGATCGCATCACCGTCTCGAAACGCCTCAATCTGCTGGCTAATCACCTGACGAATCCGCTGTAAATCAATCTCTGCTACATCCATGAAAGTTGGGCTGTGGGTGCTTATTCACCAAAATCGTCACTTCTTTCTTATGTACTATAGCTTTGGCCCTCCAAAAGATAGCTTCAAAAAATTAGCCCCAAAGATAGACTCGCAAAATATGCCCATTATCGACGTCCAAAATCTAGGGAAAGTTTACCCGGTCGCCGTCAAAGAACCGGGCATGAAAGGCACACTTCAGCATTTCTTCCGCCGCACCTACCGCAATATTGAAGCCGTCAAGCAAGTTTCTTTTAGCATTGAGCCTGGGGAAATCGTCGGTTTTTTAGGGCCAAATGGCGCAGGTAAAACCACTACGCTGAAGATGCTCACGGGACTCATTCATCCTTCTAGCGGCAGCGTTCGCATCTCGGGCCACGAACCCTTTGCCCGCCGCCCTCAGTTTCTACAGCAAATCACCCTCGTCATGGGCCAAAAGCAGCAGCTCATCTGGGACTTGCCAGCCCTTGACTCCCTGCGAATCAACGCCGCCGTCTACGGCATAGAGGAGCGCGAATTTCGGCAGCGCGTCGGCGAACTGGCTGAAATGCTCTCCATCCAGACACAGCTGAAGCAACCCGTTCGTAAGCTCTCTCTCGGCGAACGCATGAAGGCCGAAATGCTCGCGGCCCTACTCCACCGCCCACAGGTTCTCTTTCTCGATGAGCCTACTCTGGGCCTAGATGTCAATGCCCAGACCGCCGTTCGCCAGTTTCTGCAGGAATACAACCAGCGCTACGGCGCTACCATACTGCTCACTAGCCACTATATGGCCGATATTACGGCGTTGTGCGATCGCGTTCTCGTTATCCATCAGGGCAGCCTCATCTACGACGGCCTACTAGACGGCTTACTAGAACGCTTCGCCCCTTACCGCGAAGTTTCCATTGAGTTCGACAGTACGCAAGCGGTCACAAAAGATCAGCTGCTTACCTACGGCACTCTACAAACGCTAGAGGGCTGCAAAGCGACCTTTTTAGTGCCCGCAGACGACCTCACACAGATGGTCTCCAACCTTCTCAACACCCTTAAAATTCAAGATTTATCAATTGCTGAACCGCCGATAGAAGACGTTATTGCGAAAGTATTTGCAGCCGGAAAAACATGAAAGCCCCCCTTCGCATCGCCCGCACCCTCATCAGCGTTTACTACGCATATATGGTGGAATACCGCGCCGAGCTAATTTTTTGGGTGCTCTCCGGTAGCTTTCCGCTCATCTTCCTCGGGCTTTGGAACCAAGCCGCCCAGTCGAGTGACCTAGGCTTTACCCCAGCAGAATTCGCCCGCTACTTTCTCGGTGTGTTTTTAGTGCGGCAGCTCACCGTGGTCTGGGTGATTTGGGACTTTGAAAATGATGTCGTGCAGTGCAAGCTATCTCCGCTGCTGTTGCAGCCAATTGATCCGGTATGGCGTCATTTCTTTGGCCATGTGGCTGAGCGATTTACCCGGATACCTTTCATTTTGCTGCTGGTGGGCTTATTCTGCCTGCTGTACCCAGAAGCGATTTGGCAGCCGACACCCTATGCCTGCTTTTGGGGCTCGCTGACGCTGATTCTGTCGTTTTGCCTACGCTTCGCGATTCAGTACACCTTTGCCATGCTGGCTTTTTGGGTAGAGCGCGCCACCGCAATTCAGCAGTTTTGGTTTCTGTTCTATACCTTTTTATCGGGGATGATTGCGCCGCTAGAACTTTTTCCAGAGGCTGTGCGCGAGTTTGCACTGTGGACGCCGTTTCCCTATCTCATTTATTTTCCGGCGAGCTTGCTAATTGGGCTACCGGTGGATCTCAGTAGAGGGCTCATAACGATGTTCATTTGGGGTGCGATCGCAATCATCATCAATCGACTGCTCTGGAAATCAGGTCTAAAACATTACTCAGGCATGGGGGCATAGGCACATGTTACATAGACGCAGTAAATTGACACTTATATCACATACACCTTTATGCAAATACGTAAGCTTCAAGTAGGGATTCACTGCCTCCACTTCAAAAGAGCCTAGCATAACGGTCTTTTTCCTGCTTTTTTCGCCATTTTTACCTTCCTACACAATCATACGCTTTTAACAACTCAGTAAGCGTAAGACGAAGATTAGGCTATTTAGCTGATGTACCGTCTCCGTAATGTTTACTATGTTTACCACAGACGGAAGCGAGATCTAGTAATAATTACTTACTCTTTTGCACTCCGTGTTTACCGAATCAGTACATAGGGTATCAGTAATTTACTCAGTAAATTTTTGCAGTTACCTGACAACTACCAAAGCAGTGTGCAGAGACCTTCAGAGTTGGATTTTAAGAACTAATGAGTAGCTTATCTCCCTTAAGAGAACCTGTATCTAGCCGCAAAGTTTTGCGGCTAGTACCCTCACAAATCGCCTCCAAAACTTTGGATAAAGCACCTACCAGAACACGGACAAAGCAACAGACAACCGCAGGATCACTCACAGCTCTATCAGAAACAGCTCCATCGCCTACAGCCTTCTCGGACGCAGCAACGGTAGCCACCGCTGCATCCCTAGAGAAAAGTAGCCTGAGCGAAGTTGAAATACCACTTCACGAACTGCCGAATAATGCACTGGTCTTACGTTGTCAAAACCAGGCGTACAGAGACCGAGCCGCCTTTGAAGAATTGGTGAATCGATACCAGCGCTACGTCGATAAATTGCTCTATCACCTGGCATCGGATTGGTCAGACAGGGCCGACTTAGCGCAGGAAATTTGGATTCGGGTTTACCGCAGCATTCACCGATTAAAGGAACCCGCTAAGTTCAAGAGCTGGCTGGGCCGAATCACCACTAATCTCTTTTACGATGAGCTGCGCAAACGCAAGCGGTTCAAAGGCTCAGTGTCACTAGATGCGCCACGTCATTCTGCTGATGGCCAGTACGAATGGGAATTACCTTCTGATGAACCCACCCCGGCGGACACCATGATGACGCAAGAGTTTCACGACTACTTGAAGGCGGCCATGGCAGAACTGCCAGAAGTCTTTCAAAAAACCATCGCAATGCGCGAGCTTCAAGGATTGTCTTACGAAGAAATTGCTAACATTACGGGCGTTTCCCTAGGAACCGTTAAGTCGCGCATCGCTAGGGCTCGTCAACGTTTGCAGGAAAAGCTGAATGTGTATCTGACGCCCGGACAGGTAACCTCTAAAAAGGCATAGCGATCTCTACGGACCGACATATAACCCTAACTATCGATTTGTAAACTTTCAGCACTCTTCCGGTTGACTTTTCCCTCTATCTGTAGTGTACTTCTGTCTGAAACAGAAGCCTATGTATCTCAAAGCCCACACATCTAATGGATGTACAGATTCGTCCGCAAGGCTTTAGGAAGGTTCGACTATTAGGCGACTGTTTCATGCATGAATTAGGCTTGGGCAGTTCAGCTGAGTGCGCGGTAGTATAAAGCTGGAAAAAGCAGCAGCGAAGACGTACCGTTCAAGGCATGGTAGGTAAAGGGTGAAACTAGCACGGTATGTGAAGGTGCTGAAGTTGTTTTGGCAGGTTGCGATCGCAGCTGAGCTAGAGTACCGAATCAATTTCGTCGTAGCCCTTATTACTAGCTTAGGCGGACTCGCAGGCAGTCTGTTTGGCCTCTTTTTATTCTACAGAACTGACTATGCATTCCCCGGATGGTCTTGGGATGAAGCGCTGCTGGTATTAGGCATCTTCACCATGTTGCAGGGCATTGCAGCGACGTTCCTAGTGCCCAATCTCAATAAAATTGTGGGCTATGTACAAGAAGGCACGCTGGACTTTGTATTGCTAAAGCCGATCAGTTCTCAGTTTTGGCTATCGGCGCATACGGTATCGCCGTGGGGGCTGCCAGATTTAATATTTGGCGCGGTGATTGTCTTTTATGCGGGTGGGCATATCGGGCTTACAGCGGTGGATTATTTGGCACTGCTGCCGCCTTTGGCCTTAGGGATTGTTAGCCTTTACAGTCTGTGGTTTATTCTCGCGGCGACGAGTATTTGGTTTGTCAAAATCTACAACGTGACAGAGGTGTTGCGATCGCTGCTCGAAGCCGGTCGGTTCCCGATTGAGGGCTATCCGGCGGTTTATCGTATATTTTTTACGTTTGTTGTACCCGTCGCCTTTTTGACGACGGTTCCAGCGCAGACCATGATTGGCCGCAGCGAGCCCGCTTGGCTGCTGGGTTCGGCAGTGCTTGCGATCGCTCTTTTTCAAATGTCCAAATGGTTCTGGAGCTTTGCACTCCGCTTCTACACCAGTGCATCTAGCTAAAGGTAGTCATTACGCAGGCAAATTACAATACTTACATAACAGCAAAAGTAAAAAACCTACTTTTGAATGGTGCAAGTCATATAATGGAAAGTATCTGGAGCTGAGAGCCTCCGCTGATTGAGCACGTTGAGCACAATGGTCTATACACCAGCTAAAACCCTGACAACAGAGGCTTTCGTGGCGCAGTATGGAGAGGATCCTCGCTACGAACTGATTGATGGAGAGTTGCGAAACTTGGAACCTACAGGTCCACACGAATCCGTATCAGGTCAGCTCGCAGGCCATTGGTTTTCTGCAACGCTAAGCCAGCAAAAACCATGGACCCTTCCCAAAAACTGCCTAATTCAGCCGCCAGCCGCAGAGGCCACTGCACTCCGGCCAGATGTCATCTTGCTGGATAAAAGCAAACTCTCTAACGAACCTCTTTGGGAAAGAGAACCCATTATCTGCTCCGGGCAAGCAATTGTTGCAGTGGCAGAAGTTGTGAGTAGCAACTGGCAAGATGACTATGCCAGGAAGATAGAAGAATATTACTTCCTGGGCGTATCTGAATATTGGATCGTTGACTATAGAGGGCTAGGTGGACTCAATTTTATTGGAAGCCCAAAACAACCCACGCTAACAATCTGTCAACTTCAAACAGGCAACTATCAACAAACGCAGTACCGGTTGCTAGATCCTGTTTCTTCTGCTGTTTTTCCCAACCTCACGCTAACGCTGCAAGATTTGATGCCGTAGACACCCTAAACTGTGGCTGATTTCTCGTGAGAGACCTCAATGACGGTATGTACATTACCTCGCGGCAAGAAGTCTCCTTTTATGGTCACCTTTAGCGGATCGCAAGCAGCAACAAAGTCATCCATGATTTGATTAATCGACTCTTCGTGAGAGATGTTTGTATCACGATAGCTGTTGATATACAGCTTGATCGCTTTGAGTTCTACTACTCTCTCATCGGGCACATAGTGAATGTGGATAGTGGCAAAATCTGGATAGCCGGAGAAAGGGCATTTACAGGTGAATTCGGGGAGTGTGATGTCGATAGTGTATCGCCGACCCGGACGGGGATTGGGGAAAGTGATGAGTTCGCCTTCAGCGATCGCACGTTCGCCATACAGCACCTCATCACTGGGTTTCGAGGTGGAAATATCTTGAGTCGTCATGGGAAAAGGAAGTCGCTAAAGTTTTGAGACTCCAGCGTACCAAGCTTTTGAGCGCACGATCTACCCATCACCCGCTTACACGCCGCCTGCAACAGATCGTGGCGCAGTGACCTGCAAAATTCTCTCTAGTAGCCAAGGCGAAAGGCGATCGCACCATACCGCCAAGTGCGACTGCCAACCGACTAGCACCTCCGAAGCATACCGACTCAGCCCCCGCACAAAGGCCTGAGCCCCCTGCTCAGCGCTCATGGGAATGACCCCACGAAACTTCTGCATATCTCGCGCAATATCCGTATTCGTCAGCGAAGGCAATAGCGTCATCACCTTCACATTGTGCGGCGCTAGCTCCATTCGCAGGGCGCGGGTAAAGCCTACAATCGCAAACTTTGTTGCCGAGTAAGTCGCCATCGTCGGTGCGGCCACTTTACCCATCAGGCTAGACACATTCACAATCGTGCCATTGCGCCGTGACACCATCCGCCGGGCAATTGGGCCGGTCACGGTATACATACCCATCATATTGGTCGACATTTCAGTTTGCACCTGGCTAGCGCGAGACCGCAAAAACGGCGTTTGGTAAGCTACGCCAGCACAGTTGATGAGCAAATCAATATCGCCATAGTCACGCCACACCCTAGCCATCACCACGCTTACCTGTTTAGGAATAGTTAAGTCAAGTGCAATGGGCACGGCTTCTACACCCAGTCGGCGAACGTCATCTGCAAGCTGATGCAAATGATGAGCGCTGCGGGCAATCAAAATGAGTCGGCGAATGCCCTGATGGGCAAGTTCATATGCGATCTTCCTGCGGAAGGGCTTCGCCATCGCTCGGCCAATACCTCTAGAGGCACCAGTGATCAGAGCGATCTTTCCTTCGATATTCATCGGAAAAGACCTCTTAATTTTTTTCACGATTAGCTATGTGGCGAACATCTACAGACAAAACGCGCACAGACTAAAGCCGCGACTTATCACGCGATGTCGCAGGCTCAAACAAGCTAATGAAATTGAGAAAACTATCAGAAGCGTCTAAAACGCCTGCTCAGCGCGGCTGCGAGCAGAAGAACCTAGCAACACGCGAGCTGTAAACATACAAAGCTTGAGAGAAAGCGCAACGGCGACCCTCATACATAGGTGCTGCATCGCCGATGCGCAGTTCACCAAGCCACCACCAAACCCTTAGACCAGTCGGCTATGTAGAAAAGTTTTCATAGTCAGCAGACCTCTTGAAAAATACACTCTGAAAAAGAGTAAGGACACTATCAGCGCATCACCCAGGACCAACATCAGGGCAAATGTTTCCCTTCATCAGCGCGTCTTACTCAATGTTTTTGAATCGACATGCACACGCTAACAACGAGATCACGTATTCGCAACACTTTTTCATATAAAGGCAATTTTGTAACATTACTTTTTATTTTCTTTCAGGCTAGTGAGCTGCGATTGTGCCGAAATCCTGGTGAAGTCCAGTAGGAATAGGAGTTCCATGTTTTTGTTTTGTCTGAACACTATGAGAGCCGCTCTCCTCCCTGAGTCCTCGATTTCTTAACAAATGGATCTTTTTGTGACGGCATCGTTAAATAAGCCCTAGCAAAACTTTTGAGTGCGCAGGGCAACCCGTAAACTTCTATAGACGAAATCGTACTTATAGATTCAGAGCAGATTTTGGATTTTTCTTCGCTGGTTCGAGAGCCTTACTGGGAAACGTGCTGGGACTTGTGGTGGCACGGTTTAATATTTTTTATCGTGACCGCCCTAGGTTACATCGCCATATCTGGCAGTCTCTACGTTCTCTTTTTCCTAAGGCGCGGCACCAAAGTCCAGCCGATTGCCACCAAACAACTCATAGAAAAAAGATCCATTGGTAAAATCTGGGCCGCCATCCGCCACGACGTGACGCTCTCACTGTGGTCCTCAGCGATTTTTGCTATCTGCGCCTCTATCATGACAACGGCCTACACCCTAGGCTACACCCGGCTATACCTAGACCCGACCGAATACAGCCTTTGGTACGTCGCCTTCAGCCTTTGCCTGGTCATCTTCCTACAAGACACCTACTTCTACTTCACCCATCGCCTAGCCCACCATCCTAAGTGCTACCGCTGGCTGCACAAGGGTCACCACCAGTCCAATAACCCCACACCCTGGACAGCTTTCTCCTTCGATCCAGGAGAGGCGCTTCTGCAAGCCCTCTACTTAATGGTGGCTGTTTGCCTCATTCCTATGCACATCTCCGTTCTTTGCGCGGTGGTACTGGTCATGAGCCTAGGCGCACTCATCCACCACTTCAGCCTCCGCATGTTCAAAGACTCTGCGCTAGGCCGGTGGCTGGGTAGCTGGCTGATCGGCCCCATGCACCATTGGTTTCACCATCGCAAATACAACGTGCACTACGGCCTGTACTTCACCTTTTGGGACAAGCTACTAGGCACCCATCGAGACGGCTATGAGTCATTGCTAGAGCCGCAGACGGTTGTCGTTGATGGGAACGTGCCGCTAGCGATGGCAACGCCCCTCCTTCGCGCAGCGTCTCCGCAGGAGTTAGGGAGGATCGCACAAACTAGCACCCAGCCACCCGCAGACCAAAAAGCGAGTAGCAAACTGGTTCCCTTTCGAGTGCCTACCAAGAAAGCCTCCTAAATGATCGACCACGACCGTCTGTTCAAAGAGCTACTCTCCACGTTTCTAGTGGAGTTCATTGAGCTATTTCTGCCAGAAATGATGGCTTATCTAGATTCCGAGTCCATTACCTTCTTGGATAAAGAAGTTTTTACCGACGTCACTGCTGGAGAGAAGTACGAGACTGATTTGCTAGCTCAGGTACAGTTCAAAGGCAAACCATCTTTCTTTCTCATCCACATAGAGAACCAGGCAAGCAACCAGACAGCCTTTGGGAAGCGCATATTCTCTTACTTTGCTCGTCTGTACGAAAAGTACGACTATCCGGTCTATCCCATCGTCATATTCTCATACGACAAGCCTCAAAAGGCTGCAAAGAGCGAGTTCAAAATAGACTTCCCCGACTTTTCGGTCCTTCAGTTTAACTACAGAGTCATTCAGCTCAATCGGTTCAACTGGCGAGATTTTCTTGCTCAGCCAAACCCTGTGGCAGCGGCACTCATGGCCAAGATGAAAATTGTGCCCGCAGATAGACCCAAGGTAAAAGCTGAATGTCTGCGTCTACTCGTTACACTAAATCTAGACCCAGCCAGGATGCAGCTGATTTCTGGCTTTATCGATACCTACCTAGATTTGTCGCCTGATGAGGTAACACAATTCGAATCTGAGATACAACAGGTAGAACCGACTGTAGTAAAAGGTGAAGTTATGAAAATCGTAACCAGTTGGATGAGAGAAGGCATTGAGCAGGGACTTGAGCAGGGACTTGAGCAAGGACTTGAGCGAGGCCGTCAAAGTCAGATTAAATTAGTGACCAAGCTGTTAACTAGTCAGATCGGTCAGTTACCTAACGCGCTTAGATATCAGATTGAAGGTCTAACGTTCAATCAGGTGGAGATATTAGGAGAACAAATAGATAGTTTTCAAACCGTTAATGTGTTGGACAGATGGCTAACAAGGTTGGAAGCGTCAGAGGGCTTTGAAGGGGAGAAGGCGGAGATGCTAAGTCAGCTGAGAGAGCGGATGGGAGTGATCGCACCCAAACAAAAGCAAAAGCTTCTCTCCTTATCCGCCGAGCAGTGGAAAACCCTCCGAACCCTTAACTTCCAAAATATAGAAGACTTAGATAGCTGGCTATCTGCTTTACCGACTGATAACGAAAGCTAACTCACTGGTCAGAAACACCCCAAAACCGCTAGTGTTGATAGAGCCATGGGCAAGGCCTAGTCCTGACGCCTTCCTACCTTTGCTCTTTTCACAACTTCTATGCGACATCTCATTACCAGCGCTCTGCCTTACATCAACGGGATCAAGCACCTTGGCAACTTGGTAGGCTCCATGCTGCCAGCAGATGTGTACGCGCGGTTCTTACGCCAGGAAGGCGAAGAAGTCCTCTACATTTGTGCGACTGATGAGCACGGCACGCCCGCCGAGATTGCAGCGCTAGAAAATGACCTAGATGTGGCTGAATTCTGCAAACGGCAGTACGAAAAGCAAGCAGAGATTTACGAAAAGTTTGGCCTTTCTTTTGACTATTTTGGTCGCACCTCGTCGACAGAGCAAAAAGAACTCACCCAGTATTTTTACAAGGCGCTAGACGAACAGGGCTTTATTGAAGAGAGAGAAACTAGCCAGGTATATTCCATCGCAGATGAGCGATTTCTGCCCGATCGCTATGTGGAAGGCACCTGCCCAAACTGTGGCTACGACAGGGCGAGGGGTGACCAGTGCGAAAACTGCACTAAAATGCTGAGCCCAACGGATTTGATTAATCCTCGCTCAGCCATATCGGGAAGCACCGATGTAGAAGTGCGTACGAGCAAGCACCTCTTCCTCAAGCTAGACCAGCTCAGCGATGACGTGCGTAGCTGGGTAGATAAGCAAACTGAGTGGCCAAACCTGACAAAGTCTATCGCCTATAAATGGCTAGACGAAGGATTGCAGAGCCGAGGAATTACGCGCGACCTAAAGTGGGGCGTGCCCGTGCCAAAAGAAGGCTTTGAAGACAAAGTATTCTATGTGTGGTTTGATGCACCGATTGGCTACGTCTCGGCAACGAAGGCTTGGGGTGAGAGTACTGGCGCTGACTGGAAAAGCTGGTGGTACGACGCACAGAATGTGAACTACACGCAGTTTATGGCGAAGGACAATTTGCCGTTTCACACCATCATGTGGCCAGCGACGATTTTGGGTACGCGTGAGCCGTGGAAAATGGCGAACTACATCAAAGGGTTTAACTGGCTGAACTACTACGGCGGCAAGTTTTCTACTAGCTCTAAGCGCGGCGTATTTTTGGATCAGGCACTGGAGATTGCACCGGCTGACTACTGGCGCTACATGCTGATGGCCTCTGCACCGGAGTCTTCGGATTCGGCTTTTACGTGGGAGCAGTTTCAGACCAAGGTGAATAAGGAGCTGGCGGATAACTTTGGCAACTTTATCAATCGCATTTTGAAGTTTACGGCGTCGCGGTTTGGCAATGAGCTGCCAGCTGGCGGGGAGCCGGGGGAGGCAGAAGCTGAGCTAGAGAAAAAGTGCAAGGTCATGATTGAGGAACTGCGATCGCACCTCAACAACATGGAATTCCGCAAGGCCACCGAAACCCTCAACGCTCTCTGGTCTGCGGGCAACCAATACATCGACGTTCGCGCACCCTGGAGCCTATTCAAAACGGACAAAGATGAGGCCGCCGTTGTCATTCGTACCTGCATCAACCTCATTCGGCTATATGCAGTCGCTTCACTGCCCTTCATTCCGACCACTGTAGAAAGCCTGTTCGAGGCACTTCAGCTAACAGAAGACGAGCGTAACAGCACCATGAGCGCCGCAACTGATTTGACCCTGCTAAAAGCAGGGCGAACCTTTGACGTACCGCCTGTTCTTATTCAGAAAATAGACGACGATAGAGTAGCCGAGCTAAAGGCTCAGTACGGTGGTGATTAGGCGTGTCGTAGGGTCGTAGCATGCTACGACCCTACCGGTTGGGGGTGGCTAGCTAATAGTTCTCGCCTAGCGCAAAAGGGTTTGGGCGCTGACGGCTTGCTTGCAAAATAGCACTGGGCCTGTAGCCTAGCGCTTCGAGGAAGGCGGCTTTGCGCTGGGGAGATACCAGAATGCTTTGAGAGCGGCCATAGATAATTTTGAGGCGATCGCGCGACAGCGCTGGTGCGCAGCCAGCACAGCGAACCGGCGTTACCTCATGAATTTGCTCTAGAGAAACAGCGCAAGTAAACGGCCCAGATTGCACCCGCAAAAAGGTGGAATCTATCCGGTAGTACGTGCCAAAAAGCAGCCAGGTAGGCAATACGATCAGAGGCACGACCACAACGAGTCCTATCGCGATCGCAGCTGAGTTTGCATCCGATAATAGGAAGACAGCCAGCCGCACCAAAAGCAGTGGAAAGCTCAATACGAATACATAAAACCAAGCATCAATGGCGGAGCGAAAAAACATACTGAAATACCGAAGCTAAGAATTTTCGTTGGGCGACTCCTCACTAACTACCGTTCATGCCCTGTAGCCTATCGATGTGGCTTACAAACCAAACGGTACGCCAAAACACAAAGGCACATAGCTGTCCATTGGCGATACCCTTAAGTTGCCCAGCGAAAATTATTGATATCTAGTGCCCCCTTCAAAGAGCCAGAAACGGCCAAATCACAAATGATTGTCGAGACCACTACTTTGATCTCTTTTAGTATTGCTAGCGCACTATTGGTTGCGATGCCTGGCCCAGCAACGCTTTACATTGTGACGCGTAGTCTAGACCAAGGACGTAGCGCTGGATTAGCGTCTGTCTTAGGTATTTCAACCGGTATGCTGATTCATTTTTTAGCGGCAGGCTTAGGATTATCGGCGCTTTTGATGACATCAGCGACGGCCTTTTCAGTGGTTAAATATGCAGGCGCCTTATATCTTGTGTATCTAGGCATTCAAAAAATACGGTCGAATCAGACACTGGCACTCGCAAATACGATTGCATCTAAGTCCTTGGCCAAAATCTACTACCAGGGCGTCATCGTTAATATGCTCAATCCAAAGGCCGCCGTTTTTTGTCTGGCATTTCTGCCTCAGTTCATCGACCCTAGCAAAGGGCCTGTCTGGCAACAGTTAACCGTATTGAGTATTGTCTTCATCTGTATAGGGCTAACAGGAGATGGCACCTATGCATTGATTGCCGGAAAGATGCGACGGTGGCTGACTCAGAACCCTCTGTTCCTTCGACGGCAGAAGTACGTTGTAGGCGGAACCTACATTGCACTGGGCATGGCAGCTGCGACGATTTCACCCACGCGTAAATAAAACCGGTGCGCTGTGTCAGCGCGAGAAATTAACTACCATAGTGAGCCAGTCCTACCTTTCTCGAAGCCATGAATTCTTCTAGCTACACTAGGTTTTTGCCCCTCTCTCTATACGGCTTCTTTGGCGGACTGTGTATGGCTTTGGTCAGCTGTGGCAACGGTTCGCAGACGGTAGGTGGCACAGCAGAAGAGACCTTTGTGGCCGTCACCCAAATGGTAGATCGCCCAGCGCTGACCGCAGTGCGCGACGGCATAAAAGATGAGCTGAGCGCGGCTGGCTACGAAGCAGGCACCACGCTGCGGTGGGAGTGGCAAAGTGCAAAGGGAAGCCCAGTTACCGCAACGCACATTGCGAATAAATATGCAGGGGCACAGCCGGATGTCATTGTAGCGATCGCATCTCACAGCGCCAAAACAGTCGTTGACACCGAGCAAAACACACCCATTGTCTTCTCAGCTGTCGCCGACCCAGTCGAGGCCAAGCTCGTAAAAGACATCAAAAAGCCCAGCGGCAATGTCAGTGGCAATGTCAGTGGCAATGTCAGTGGCGTTATCAGTCCGCCGCCCCTCAAGCAACAGTTAGCACTCGTTCAGGAAATATTACCCAGCGTCCAGACACTAGGCGTCATCTACAGCGCAGGCGAAGATGACCCGGTTGACACCATAGGACAAATCGCCAACCATGCATCTGAGTTAGGCATTATCATCGAACCCATCAAAGTCTTAAACACTAACGAAATAACAGAAGCTGCCCGCAGCCTAGTAGGCACCGTCGATGCCATATACGTCCCTACCGACAAAACAATAACTTCCGTAGAAGCTGTCGTACAAGTTGGGAAAGACAATCAACTGCCTGTATTTGCAGACAATGTAAAAGCGATAGAACAAGGTGCGATCGCTACCATTAGCTTTGACCACTACGACGTTGGTCGCCAAACCGGAGCCCTGGTTGTCAAAGTTCTCAAAGGCACTAGACCCAGTGATCTTGCGATCGAACCGGTCAAAGTCCTGAAGCTATCGATCAATCCTACTGCCGCTGCCAGTATGGGCGTAGAGCTACCGGATTCGGTGATCGTACGCGCTGATCAAACGGTCAAATAACTTACCTGTTTCTGGATGTCTACTACTGCGTGGGAACCATAAATTATAGTTAGTACTTCATGAAAACTTGCTTGATAGACTTGTCTCGTCAGGCGTATAAAAAATCAGAAGAAAGCCTATGACGACTTCGGTTGCTACCAGCACAACTAATGCCTACATCGTTTCTGAGAAAGCAGATTCTGCCCTAGCAGTAGAACAGTTGCCACAGTTTGAAGCATCCGGGCAACAGCTGTTGAGCTCAATCACAGCCACCGTTGACGAGCTTCAGGCCGAGCCAACCACACTGGCGCAGCAGGCTTCTCTGTCTTCACTGCGATCGCAAATTTCTCAGCTCGAAGATGTTTTCACACAGCTACCCGAGATTGCCCATCAGCTAAACCGGGCACATGCCTTGCTGATCGCACAGAGAGAAGCTTCTATGGACGGCATTCTAGTGGTTGATGAAAACAATCAGATTCTCTCTATCAACCAAAAATTTTGCGACTTCTGGAACGTACCGCCAGAGCTAACAGCCGTCCGTGACGATGCCAAAATGCTGGGCCATGCGGTGAGCCAAACCGCTAATCCCGACCAGTTTTTAGACAAAGTTAAGCACCTCTACGCGCATCCTACCGAAAGCAGCCAAGACGAGCTACTGCTCAAAGATGGTCGCTATGGCGACAGATACTCTGCCCCGGCTATTTCAGCCGATGGGGAACACTTTGGCAGAGTCTGGTACTTCCGCGACATCACAGAACGTAAGCGCAATGAGCTAACCCTTCAGCAAATGAACGAAGTACTAGAAACAAAAGTACAAGAGCGTACGCTAGCGCTGCAAACCGGACTGGAAGAATTGCAAACGGCCCAAACCCAACTGGTGCAAAGCGAAAAAATGGCCGCCCTGGGTAATTTGGTATCCGGCGTCGCTCACGAAGTCAACAACCCAGTCGGCTTTATCGCAGGCAACGTCCGCCCCGCTTTAGACTATGTAAACGATCTCTTCTCACTGATCGATCTCTACGAGGAGCAGTATGCAGCGCCCAATGAAGCCATCGAAGAGAAAGTAGAAGAGATTGATCTCGACTACATTCGAGAAGATTTACCCAAGCTCATTGCCTCTATAAAATCAGGGGCAAAGCGAATCGCCTCTATTAGTAACAGCCTACGCACCTTCTCTCGGGCCGATACCGATAGACCGGTCGCTTTCAACATTCACGATGGCTTAGAAAGTACGCTGCTTATTCTCAAGCATCGACTCAAAGCAAACGACGATAGACCCGCGATTGACATTCGCACAGACTACGCAGACTTGCCTGCCATTGAATGCTACGCCGGACAGCTCAATCAAGTGTTTATGAACTTGCTGGCCAATGCAATAGATGCGTTAGAAGAAGGCGAAATTTCGGCAAAATGTCCTGCGTTTATTGAGATTAAAACGCAGCTGCTCGCTCAGGCCAAGATTCCACAGGTACAAATCACAATTCGAGACAATGGCATAGGAATGGGCCCAGAAGTACAGCAAAAAGTATTTGAGCACCTGTTTACAACCAAGCCAGTAGGTCAAGGAACTGGGCTGGGTTTAGCGATCGCCCGCCAAATCATCACAGAAAAGCACCAGGGACAAATCACAGCAAAATCCACGCCTGGAGAAGGCACCACCTTTACTATCACACTGCCGATAAAAGCAAGTAATGCCTAAGCGTGCAAAACCAGAATAAGACGACAAAGCCAACAGTAGTCCGGTGAAACCAAGTGCGCCAATAGCAGAGAGAATCACCGGTCCAGCGTCAGTCATACCGCGTCCACAAAAGAAGCCTTAGCCAAACACGCGTCTCAGCCAAGCAAACCGCGATAGCACAAAGTAATCTAGCAGCAGCACGAAGACCAAAGAAAGCCCCACCAGTGGGAAGAGCAATCCCAAAACAGCCACAATAGCAAGCGGGACTTTCCAGTGCTGTACGTAAGGCGGCATGGGTGGTGCACCCACAATGCCATTCCCCTGCGGCCGTCGTCGCCACCACATCACCGCACCGGTAACCGACAACAACATCGTGACCAGCGCGGCAAACAGCATGAGCAATTGATTGGCTATCCCAAAGTATTTGCCCATATGAATAGAAATCCCTAACTCAACAGCTTTGGGCACCAGACCATAGTCCTGCCAACCAACACTCGCCAGCAGCTCGCCGCTGTATTGGTCCATATGCATCGTCACTTCTTGCTTAGGATCGTTTGGAAACGCTGAAACCGTATACACACCGGTCTCTTCTTGCGGAAAAGCAATGCTAAATCCAGCAGGTGCACCTTCTTGAATAGCAAGAGCAACCACCTGGTCAAACACAGCAGATGTGTCAGTCATGGCCTCATCTCGATCGGCCACGAGCGAAGCTTGGTAAGGCAAACTAGAAACCGACATAGGCATTTGCTCAGCGGCCCAAGGGACAAAGAGTTCTCCCTGCTGATTTAGCGTCCCGGTTACCACGGTAGACTGAGGCACGTCGTCCCACATTTGTGCTGGGAAGCGGCCCCACACCTGAGCAAACGTATCGCCCCAAAAACCAGTCCAAGGCAGCCCCGTCAAAATCAAAAAGCCGATGAGCAGCGTGCCGTAGACTCCAGGCACAGCGTGCAAGTCACGCCAAAAGATACGTTTATTTTTGCTCCACAGTCTGGGAATTAGCGTTCCTGCAAGTGCAAGTCTCTTTCTGGGAAACCATAGGTATACCCCTGATATCAGCAGCACTAGAGCCCAGCAGGCAGCTAGCTCGATGATATAGTCGCCCCAGTCACCAATGAGAAGATCGCCGTGAATTTTGCGCGCGATCGCCTGAAGATTTCTCTCTTCATCACGCTCACCCAGTACGCCACCCGTATAAGGATCAACAAACACTGCAAAACTCTTAGCGTCAGCAGTTTCAACAATCACTTCCGCACTTCGCTCAGCCGCCAGCGACGGCAAAAACTTCGTTACTGTCGCATCTGGATACACACTCTGAGCAGCCTGCACCTGCTGTGAATAGGGCAACGGTGCTACATCAGCAGCTGCGGGCTGTACAAACAACAGATTGCGGTACATTGCCACATCCAGCTGCGGCTTGAACAAGTAAATAATCCCTGTTGCGGCCAAAATGAGCATAAAGGGAATTACAAAAAGCCCTGCATAAAAATGCCAACGCCAAACGCTGCTGTAGAAACGGTTTCGAGCGGTATTGGGAGGCGTTTCGGTTAGCGGTCGGGCGGCGTCTACTGTTTGTTGCAAATCACTAGGTACCATATCTTTTTCAAGCGTCGTGAGTACCTCTGATAATGTTTGCCGCATCCAAGAATGTCAAAAGACATTCAGTCAATGCCAAAGAAATGTTTTAACGGCTCTTCTCCAATTGAACAGAACAAGCATTACTTAGGCATTATTTTACGCGCGAGTATTGACCTAACGTCATTTGCGCTAGGTCAAAAGAATAGGCTAGTCTCCTTAGACTATAGCTGTACCAGCTGTCTCCAAAACACCAGTCAGAAATTGTTCATTAGAGTTGTTGTATGTCTCTTGATACTGTGACGCCTGAAGTGTCCGATAAATCATCCGATAAGCCATCGAAAAGAAAGCTGTTCTCCTTTGGGCTAGGCGCGCACGGTGTGATAGCAGTCGGGGTGACGTCTCACGGCATCTTCTCCGTCGGCATTATCTCCCACGGCATCGTGTCTATCGGCGTTATTTCGATGGGCGTATTTTCAGCAGGGCTTGTTTCTATGGGCGTGCTGGCCGCAGGCGCTGTGTCTATGGGGATAATGGCTATAGGGCCTTCCAGCATGGAGATGACACACGAAGGGCACGATATGAGCCAATTGAAGCCGGACGAAAAGAGCGTAAAGATAGAACAGTAGTGCTAGTGGTGGAAAGGAATCGTTAGTAGCGGGCTGAGGGCAAGTGCGATCGCCACATTCTGGCACACCACCCACCGACTGCTCACAAACCCGTCCGCCGCTTCACCCACCGACTCATCGAACAGTAGTGCATCAATTCGCTGTGCTAGCCGACTACGGGGAGCCTCACAGCTAAATCCAGCACAACCGGCCTCCGAGTACATCAACGGCGCAGTAATCACACTCATCAAAGACTCTGCTAGCACCAGCGAATCTACCTTATGAGCTGCCCACTTATCGGCACGCACTTCTCGCAGCAGCAGCAGCTCTTGCCATAGCGACTCAGTAAAAGGCAGCCACCCCGTCAGCCGTCGCAAGCCACCTAGCCAAAAAAACCAAAACGTATCTCGGTAATGAGCATGGCCCATCTCATGAGCCAGCACCGCCTCTAAATGTTCTTCATCTAAATGGTTTAGCAGGCCCGTACTAATTACCAGCTCCGACGACCACGCGCCCACCTGCGCACTAAATACAGTCGGGACATTCACCACCCGACCAACTGAGCACACCTGCGGCGTTTCTATCAAAGCTTTCGGACTACGCTGAACCTCACGCAGGGCTTTGCGCGTGAGCCAGCTCAGATGCAGCCACAGGCCCAAGCCTACCAGCACAAACCCTAAAGAAAGCCCATAGCTCAGCGGTCCTTCCCAGGCAGGAGAGGCCCCACCTACACCCATCATCAAAATAGACACAGCCGTCGCGAGCAGCAGCAGCGGCGGCACCACAAAAGCAGTCAAGCCCAGATGCCAGCGCGTTTGCCAGCAGTGACCTGCACCCACCTGGTGATACAGGTAGCGATACAAAAAACGGCAGAGTACAGCCGCAACCAAAGCGATCTCAATCATGTGCAGATGCATCATGGCTGCAAGTCTCTCGCGTCACGAACGGCCTGAATTTTTTGCGCAATCTCGTTGATTTGAGCCAGGCTACTGTCATCTAGCGTATCGGCAAAAGCGGCCACAATTTCGGGGCTGCCCACTGCCAAAAAGCGATGCAGCTGCTCTTGCGCCTTCAAAATAGTTGCCTGCTGCTGAGACACCATCGCTCGCCAAATATGAACGCGACTGGCTCGGCTACAGCTTACCCAGCCCTTCTTTTCTAGCCGTTTTAGCACTGTCGATACCGAAGAATAGGTCAGCTCTCGATTGATATCAGCCAATATTTGCTGATGCACAGCCGTTGCCGACGTCTCCCCCAACCGCCATAAAATTTCGACGATTTCAGTTTCAAGGGGCCCCAAAGACAAGTTCTTAGGCTTATGGGGCGGAAAATTAGCCATTTTACAGTGCGCTCTTAGCGTCAGGTTTAAATCGTACTACCAAACGCAAACAGGAAACTTGACGACCAGTCGAATCAAGCGTTTCGCTGTAACTTTTCCTTTGCAAAAGTTAAAAATATGCCCTTGGAATCATCTCCAGAGATCACTTTCGGCTGACTATTGGAACAGTGTCAACCTTCTACTCCACTATCGTGGAAGTTAAGCCATGTCTGCACCTAACGGCGTAATGATGCAGTTCTTCCACTGGTACAACGCACCAGACGGCAGCCTGTGGAATGAACTCTCGGCTGGACTCGCCTCGGCACAGAAGAATTTCCAGGTGGAATGGCTGTAGTCATCAGCAACGGCAACGACGGTGAAAAGTGGATGGAAGTTGGCCAAGCCAACAAAACCTATTTTGATCTAACTGAGCACATCAGCGACCCTGTCACCACCAATGAAGAAGGCTGGGCTCACTTCCGCTGCGATGCGGGGTCGGTCTCTGTATGG